>JAOZSZ010000127.1 GCA_029939385.1 Pontiella sp.
CCACTTTGGCGCGTTTGAGCTGGAGGAGTGTTTTTTCATTGATGACATAGGCGGGGAATTTAGGAAGGGAGCTGTCGTCCTGGAGCTGTATGGGGTTAAGCCCGAGTACTGCTCCGAGCTTATTTCCCAGGCTATGAAGGACGAGTGGCTCCCAATTTCCTGAGACGGGAACCCGCTGGAATTTGACTTCTAAGCCTTGAATATCGAGCTGTTTGACGAGCGGGGTGCCTTTGGAAAAGATGGCGAGGGGATTAAAATTGATTCGGACGTCGGATATTTGCACGCCATAGAAATCAAGCCCTTTGAGTCGAAGCCTTAAAAGCGGCGTGGCATGGCAACTTTCTAAAGCTACAGGCAGGCGTGTGCCGTTGGAGATCTTATCGGCAACGAGTCCGCGGAATCCCTCGGTACGAGAAATTACATGAATGCCAACATATAGAATCAAGAGAAGAAGAAGGCCCGCGAAAAAATTCCACTTCAGGCCGCCTCTTTTCTTTTTAGATGCCATTTTTTTAGCCATTAGCTAGTTCCCGGGAGCGTGCGGCACAGGCTTTCATGGCCGCAATAATGGATTCACCAACCCCACGATCAATCATAGTGTTGATGGCGGCGGCGGTGGTGCCGCCTTTGGAGGTCACTTTATTGCGTAACGCATCGGCCTCTTCACCGGACTCTTTCATCAACTCGGCGGCACCGATCACGGTGGCAAGGGCAAGCTCGCGGGCGATTCCTTTTTCCATTCCCATTTGGTCTGCCGCCGCCAGCATATTTTCGAGCAGATAAAAGACATAGGCGGGGCTACTACCGCTTACAGCGGTGACAGCGTGAAGCTCTTCTTCTTTGACCCGCACGGCGATCCCTACGGCACTCATTAGTTTTTCAGCAAGCTGCAAGTCGGCCTCGGTGGCCAATTCACCTGCGGCAATTCCGGCGGCCCCCTTACCGATGAGGGCTGGCGTGTTGGGCATCACTCGTACGATACGGATGGTTTTGCCGCCCGCAATCGTTGCTGAAGGAACCCCGGCCATCACACTAATCACCAGCGCGTCGGGTTTTATGGCTTCCGCAATCTCTGGCCAGACCGACGGGAAAATCTGCGGTTTTACCGCTAGCACCACCACATCAGCATCCGCGACTGCGGACGGGTTGTTCAGCGATGTTTCAACTCCATACTTTTGAGAAAGGTATTCTAAACGCTCCTCAGAAATATCCGTCAAACAAACGTTACTCGCCGCAACGACCTGCTGTTTCACAATTCCAGAAACAATGGCCTCCGCCATATTTCCCGCGCCAATAAATGTTATTTTCATTTTAACTACTCCTATAAACCTTACCGTTAAAATATAAGGTTATTAATTTCGAGATCCAAAAAGATCCGTTCCGATGCGCACCCAAGTGCTGCCCTCTTCGATGGCCACTTCAAGATCGTGCGACATTCCCATTGAAAGCTCTGGCAGGGGTGTTCCGGTCTCTTCCTGTAAACGATCGCGTAGTTGCCGAAGGGCAGAAAAGTGTACGCGCGTTTTTTCAGGATCGGGAGAAAATGGGGGGATCGTCATGAGGC
Organism: Pontiella sp.; assembly: GCA_029939385.1. Classification (GTDB taxonomy): domain Bacteria; phylum Verrucomicrobiota; class Kiritimatiellia; order Kiritimatiellales; family Pontiellaceae; genus Pontiella. The sequence goes on from JAOZSZ010000127.1 coordinate 1,565, forward strand.
CATGCACCTCGCACTTTTTCATTTGATTGGCGGCCTCGATCGTTGCAGAAACCTCATCGGGCTTCATCCCAAACTTGGCGGCTTCACCCGAAACATTAACTTGTAACAATACGGGCAAGGTTAGATCGGCATGAGCCTCCAGTGCTTGAAGTAATTTTAACGAATCGACTGAGTGCACCATCTGAAAAAGACGAACGGCCAACTTGGCCTTATTCGTTTGAAGGTGCCCAATGAGATGCCACTCTAATCCGGCGGGGCACAGGGGGATTTTGGATTGCGCTTCCTGCACTCGATTTTCACCAAAAAGGCGCAAGCCACAAGCCGCCGCTTCGCGTACCGCCTCGGGTGGCCTGGTTTTGGACACCGCTAATAAACGGACGCTATCCCGAGACCGCCCTGCCTTTTCGCAGGCAGCGGCAATTCGACGCTCCACTTTTTCTAAACATTCTGTAAATACTTCGCTCATACCGAACCTTTCATCTCAAATTATTACTACAATTGGAATCTATTTTGCCCCCCCAAAAAATAGATATTTACTATTGCAGTATCTGAGTTCCTATTTAAACTCTCTTTCTATAAAGGAAAGGAAGAGCCTTTCTGTTAAGTACACTTAACCCGTAACAGGAGACCGTTTATGAGAAAGTTAATGATAGTAGCCCTTGGTTTCGCTCTAGCATCTAGCGCAATCGCCAAAACTGCAGGATTTCAAGCCAGCTTAACTCCGGACATTGCTGTTCAGGATCGCACTACTGAAATCAATGGCTTCTCTATTGGTGTATGGAACGAAAACCCAAGCCCTGAATTCCAATGGCAGCTTGGTTTTGTTAATGGAACCACCGGCGAAAGCGTAGGCGTTCAATGGTTCGTTTTTCTTCCAACCCTCTTTAACTATGCTGAAAACCACACCGGAGCTCAACTTGGATGGGTCAACTATGCCAGCGAGTCCATTACTGGACTTCAGTGGGGTATGGTTAATATTACAGGACAATTGACCGGCCTCCAATTAGGTTTGGTTAACTATGCAAAGACAGCACAAAACGGTCTTCAGATCGGCCTCGTTAACATTATCCAAGACAACGAGTGGTTCTCTGACTTCCCGAATGATCTGGCGAAAGGCATGGTCCTTGTAAACTGGAGCTTTGGATCCAAATAATTTAGCTTCCGTAATATAAAGCATATAAACCGCCCCGCTTCGGCAGGGCGGTTTTTTTTGCTCTTCCAAAATCTTTTCTGTAAGCTTGAAGAACACAAGTAACCGATAGACTCTACTATGGCCAAAATCCCATCACGATCTTCCGATGGGACCCTATAATAAGGGAAAGAATTTTAACTCTGGATACGAAAAATTATACTTCATGAAACGCTCCTTTTCTAGACTCCGTATCTCTGCCGCGATTAGCTTCTTTATGCTTTTCTCGGGAGTCGCCTTAGCCCAAACCGTGAATGATACCATTCGTTCCGCGCACCTGTCCTCGGCCTATGCTTCCATTATTAACTTTTCTGCCGAGCCCGATTTTTCCTCTTCCCATCTTTGGATTCATAAGGGTTCTTCGGATGAAACCCAGATGAATGTCACCAAATTTCCACTCCGCCATGAGTTTGAATTAGAAAACCACACGTGGAAGCCGATGGTCCAAGCCACGCTCGCCCGATTAAAGATCGATCTAACTCTCAACATGGATCCCGACCAGAAGTATGAGCCGGAATGGGAGTCGTATAGCGCCACCATCGGAGGCGGAGTTCGCATTCCGCTTTCCAAAAACTGGAGTATCCTTCCGGCCATCGATGCTGGCTACGCTCACCTTAAAAACGAGGCCTCCTACCATGGCCCTGAAGCCATTAAGCTAAAACCCATTATGGACGGCAAGCTCTTTGACTGGAACGCGGATGCCTGGTTGATTAATGGGCACTTAGCCCTGTTTTATAAACGCCAGTTCGGCAAGCTTGCCATTGACTCTCATATTAGCGGCACCGTGGGCCACATCGAAAGCTACGACACGACACATGAGCTACAGGAATTCAGCGAAACCATTAGTACGGCCAGCATTAAAATCGATGGCACCTATCCTCTAGGCATCAGCTTCGCCAACGATCCGCTCTTTGTGGTGGGGCATATTGGAAACAGCACGATCCTAACCGACCTGCATACTGATCTCGGCATTTCTAGCATCTACGAAACGGGGCTCTCCCTCCAGGCCGACATCACACGACATGGCTTTGCGATAAAAAAATTAGGGCTCGGGGCAATGGTTCTTTGGGGAGAGGATGTTATTGGCTGGGGGCTACGCACCTCATACCGCTTCTAAAAATCGACCTACCGCCGGCGCGGCTTTGGAGCACAAAGCTTGGCCAGTAGCGTCTCTAGCATGAGGTCATGTGGAATTGTTCCAATAGAAACCATCCGCTCGTGCGTATCCACCACCAGTTGCTTGCGGGCCGCGAGGCCACGGGCGGTATAAGAAGAGGCTTGATTCGCAAATTTTCCAGCACGAAACCAGTGCATCTTACGGGGATCATCCGCCATTTCTGAAAAATAATCCTCCATCTCAGGATCGCTACTCCACTGGATACGATTCCCATTCAAACGCAACCAACCCGCATCCATATATTCCCTAAAACGCAGCAAGTTTTGAAATAGTCCTTCAATCGCAATAATTAATCGAACCGGATTTTCCTTTTGGAAAATCAATTGGCGAAAAAGGCGAATCGCCTCGCCCAACTTGCGCTCCGCGACGGCATCGGTGAAATCCCATGCAATCGCTTCGCTAGAGGCCGAAGTAATGATCTGCACATCGTCAAAAATAATGGATTTATCGTCCCCTTTATAGAGCACCATCTTCTCGACCTCATTCATAATTTGCCGCGTATCAAAACCCGTCTTTTCAATAAAAGCATCCGCCGCAGCGGAATCGATTGAGAACCCCTCCTGCTTAAAAAGAGAAAGGGCTTTCTGAAGAGCCGCCGGCCGCGCCTCATAGTCTCGCTCCGAGATGACATATTCCTCCACCTCACCCGCCGCCTTCATGGCTTTAAAAAAGGCGGAACGTTTATCAACCCCCGGCGCAGAAACAATCAAAAATTGGTCATCGGCCAGTCCCGCCTTAAGATCCGAGGCCAGCTCGCCAAGCAGGCGCTTGACCTTTTCGTTCTTCATAATTACCGCATTCTTAAAAAACGAAACATTACGGAACCAAACCACTTTTTTTCCACCAAACAAACCCACCGTTCGAAACGCCGCAATACATTGGTCGAGCGCCGCCACGGCATCATCAATCTTCGCCGCCGGACGATCAATCACCTCTAACGAAAGTGATTGCTCCTCCTCGGGGCAGATTGCATCCACCCGCTTGCGGGCATTCAGTCCCACCAAGTATTCATCGTTGCCATAAAAAAGATATACGTGATCCGCCATGTCGTTCTTCCCCTTCCAATCCCCAGAAGATATGATTTAATG
>JAOZSZ010000314.1 GCA_029939385.1 Pontiella sp.
TGGCGTTGGTGATCGAAGCAATCACGGGGCAGCTCGTTCCGGGAGGGCCGTCGGCAATGATGAGCGGGTATTGCAGTTCGGTCGCAATCCGCGCGGCGTGTTGGCGTACCTGGCTCACGAGCTTACCCGAGTTTTCTTCGGCAATGCCGAGGCGTGCATGCACCATCGGGCCGCCTTCCGTGGATGAAAGGTAGAGCTCGCCGGTCTGGTTTTTATAGCTTGTGATGGCATCGACGGGGCAGACAATCGAGCAGAGGGAACAGCCTTCGCAGGCTATAGCATCGATTTTATACTTTTCTCCATCGGGATCGATGGCATCGAAATGACAGGCGGTTTCGCAGGCCCCGCAACCGATACATAAGTCGGCGTTGATCTTAAATTTGGAGCCGCCAAAGAAGAGCTGGCTTTCATAAATTTTAGGTTGTAGCAAGAGGTGTAGGTCGGACGCATCGACATCGTTATCGGCCATCACTTTTTGATCCGCCAGCTGAAGCAGTGCGGCGGTGATCGTTGTTTTTCCTGTGCCGCCCTTGCCACTAATAACGGCGATTTCCTGAAAGCTAGAAGCGGTTCCTTTTTCAAAGATGCGCGGCGGTTCAGTGGATACGTGGGGAACATCTTCTTCAAGTTCCGTAGGAATTTCCGTTCCCTTGAGTTGAGTGATTCGTTCAAAAATAGAGAGCAGATTTTCCCGCAATTCCGGAAAGACCTCGGCGATAATCTGTCCCTTGGAGTACGCCTCCGCATACCCCCGCTTGAACGGAATCCGTCCAACAATGGGAATGCCGGCTATTCTGGCATAATCCGAAATCAGGTCTTCATCGCCATCCGATCGATTCACGACAATCCCCGTGGGCACCTTCATCTTCAGCGCCAGCCCCACCGCTAACTTAAGATCGTGTAGGCCAAACGGGGTGGGCTCAGTCACGAGTACGACCACATCGGCCCCTTCCACCGCTTCCACCACCGGACAACCCGTGCCGGGCGCGGCATCCATAATGCAAATAGCTTTTGGATCAATCAGCCGGTTGAGCTCTTTGATCACGGTAGGCGCCGAGGGCTCTCCAATATTCAATAGGCCGTCGGCAAAAAAGAGACCGCCTGTATCTGGGGCGATGCGAACCTGCCCCATTTCAAATGGTTGCTCCTTCAATGATCCCGTTGGGCAGACCTCTGAGCAGACGCCGCAGGCGTGACAGAGTTCGTTAAAAATCAGCACCTTGCCATTCACCGCCGCTAGCGCATTAAAGGTACACGCCTCGGCGCAGATGCCGCAGCCCTCGCATGTGGATTCATTCCAAATGGGTTTTAATACATGAACGGGTTTCGTTTCTTCAAAAGTGGGGTTCAGAAAAAGGTGGGAATTAGGCTCTTCGACATCCCCATCCATCAATTGAATATTTTTCCCGGCCCGAGCCAGGCTCCATGCCATATTGACGGCAAACGTGGTTTTTCCCGTTCCGCCCTTTCCGCTAGCAATTGTGATTTTCATGGTGTGTTTCCCTTCTGGAATTTAATAGCCGCAAA
>JAOZSZ010000315.1 GCA_029939385.1 Pontiella sp.
CCGGCATGCGCGAGCTCGGCCAGCTCGACGTCAACGAAGGAATCAACGAGACCTTCGACGACATCACCGCGCTCTCCGCCCAGTGTCGATTTAATGACTGCTCGCATGTGGGCACCCTCGGCTGTGCCGTGGTCGCCGCCGTTGAAAACGGTGAGATTCCTCAGGCACGTTATAACAACTTTGTCCGTTTGATGAAGGAAGCGGCAATTCTTGAGCAATCGACGCAGAACCAACACCATAAAAACAAGGCTCTCTCTCGCTTTTATAAATCGATGCAAGACGGGAAAAATTAATGAAGCAGGTATATGAAACCGAAATGATGGTGCGCGATTATGAGTGCGACATTCAAGGGATCGTTAACAATGCCGTTTATCAAAACTATCTCGAACACGCTCGCCACCAGTTTCTTCATCAAATTGGATTGGGGTTTACTCAATTACATAATGATGGGATCGATGCGGTCGCGACCCGCATCGAGATAGACTACAAGCTTCCGCTACGCCCGCGCGACGTATTTATCGTTAAGGTTGGTGTGCGAAAACAGGGACGTATTCGCATAATTTTTGATCAAGTTATTGTCCGAAAGTCCGACCAAAAAGTGGTGCTAGAGGCGCAGGTTACGGCGGTTCTCACTCGGAATGGACGGCCGATTGCCCCCGATCTTTTCGACCCCATTTTTGCTTCTCAAGGCGAGACGGTTGAGTAGAAGGGGTACGGATCTTAATAGGATGAAAAAGATGACGATCAAAGAGAGTTTAAATCGAGCGGCGAATGAAAGTCCAGATGCGGTAGCTCTAAGATATAAGCGGGATGGCGCATGGCGAACGCGCTCCTTCTCCGCGCTGAGGAAGCGCTCTTGGCAGGTATCAGAACTGTTGGAACGTTTAGGCGTGCAGGCCTCGGATCGAGTGGCAATCTATTTTGAAAACTCGCCCGAATGGTACGAGCTCTACTATGGCATTATGGGTCTTGGAGCCATTGCCGTGCCGGTGGATGTGAAGCTTCGGGAGCAAGAGCTTACTCATATCTTTCACGATTGCGGGGTGACGGTGGTCTTTTGCTCGGTGAAAAACATGGAGATCTTCATTCCTCAAGACGGCCGACTTCGGGACTTGCGCGACGTGGTGGTATTGGGCGATTGCGCGGGCTCTCTTTTGAAAGGACAATGGAGTTATGAGCAATTGCGGGAAGAGGTTTTCGATGCGGCTATGTCGGAGGCGCGGATGTTCGATCAACTCGATCCCGCAGAAGACTCTGCGGCCTCGTTTATTTATACTTCCGGAACAACCGGCCGCTCAAAGGGAGCCATTTTAACTCACCGCAACTTTATGTCGAATGTGGTGGGAATCTCCGAAGCGATTGAGATTCGAAAAACAGATAATTTTATGTTGGTGCTCCCTTTGCACCATTCATTTGCCTTCACTACGATGCTATTGTTACCGGTCTACGCGCAGTGCCAAGTGAGTTTAGCTGAAAACTTAAAAACCATTAAAGCCAACATGGCGGACTGCTCTCCAACGGTATTA
>JAOZSZ010000128.1 GCA_029939385.1 Pontiella sp.
GTGTCCAATGTGCCATCACAGCTCATCAGCATATTATTGATCTGCACCTCACGATGGAATCCATCGGGGAAGAGCGTACGGATCGGGCGATCGGTAACGCGCATGGTAAGGATTTCCTTCTCGGAAGGCCGCGCCTCGCGTTTGATATAGCCTCCAGGAAAACGACCAGCGGCATAGAATTTTTCACGATATTCAACCTGCAAGGGGAAGAAATCGCATCCTTCGCGGGGTTCTTTTGCGGCGGTGACAGCGGAGAAAATAATATTTTCGCCCACACTACATGTAACCGATCCTGCCGCCTGCTTAGCCAGCAGACCGGTTTCAAAAATCATCGGCTTACCGCCGACATCAAATTCAACTTTAGTTGTACCCTTCATAATTAATATTACGCCCTTATCAATTTTCGAAGAGCGCACCTTTCCTTTTTATTTTTCATGTTTTCCGGCGGAATTCCCCGCTCGGAACCTTTCGCTTATTTGCGTCGTCTAAATATTTGCAGAAACGACGCAAGCCCTCTAATGATAAAGGGCTTGCAAACGAATAAGGATTTTATGCATCCAATTAAAAGACGATTATCTACGCAAGCCGAGTTTTGAAATCAGCTCTTTATAGCGTCCGCTGTCGTCTTTCTGCAGATAGCTCAGCAACTTGCGACGCTTGTTGACCATCATGATAAGGCCACGGCGTGAGCTGTGGTCTTTTTTATGAATTTTAAGATGCTCGGTCAGCTCCTTGATGCGTGCGGTAAGCAATGCCACCTGTACATCGGCAGATCCAGTGTCCTGCTCGTTGCGCTTGAACTCGTTTTTAATTTCCGCTTTAACTGCTTGATCCACGTGTGGACTCCTTGTTTTGTTTCGTCTATTTCTTAAGTAAGCGCGGAACTATATCTACCGCCTCACCCCATGTAAAGCACCGTTGTTCACCACTTTTTAAGCCTTTTATTCCGCCTTTCCCACCTCAAAACGTTTGTACTGAGCCGCAAGTTGCGTGGAAACACGAACGAGCAGTTCCGCGGTATCGCCTTCATATTCCTGTTCTAGAATAGATGCAGATTTCTGTAAAGCGGCAAGCAGCTTGCCTTCAGCAAGCGGAATGGAGAGGCGCAGAGTTATTTTTCGCCCCTTAAGACAATCGGACAACTGGTCATAAAGCAGATCAATGCCCTCACCGGTTAGCGCTGAAACGGCGACCGACTTGGGGTGTAATCGGGCAAGACGCTTCGCTGCATTATGCCCCTTTTCACTATCGATTTTATTAAAAACAAAAAGCATCGGCTTTTCAAGTCCGCCAATTTCTCCAAGCACGGTGTGGACCGCTTCAATCTGCGCATCAACCTGCGGATGTGAAGCATCAATCACATGGACGATCAGGTCGGCCTCCACCACCTCTTCGAGCGTAGCCTTAAAAGAGTCCACCAAATGATGGGGAAGTTTTTGAATAAAACCCACGGTATCCGTCATCAGCATAGGCTCATGGTTGGGGAGCTCCACCTGTCTTGTTGTGGGATCAAGCGTCGCAAAAAGCTGGTCTTCGACAAAGATATCCGCGCCGGAAAGTCGATTGAGTAAAGTAGATTTTCCTGCATTGGTATAGCCCACCAACGACACCAGCGCCCAACCGTGGCGCTTACGCCCCCGCCGTTGTTCAGCGCGGCGGGTGCGCACCAACCCTAGATCGCGCTTGATCGTGCGGATCAGCTCCTCGATGCGGCGGCGGTCCATTTCGAGCTGGGTTTCGCCGGGGCCGCGCAGGCCGATGCCGCCCTGCTGGCGCTCCAGGTGCGTCCACATGTTGCGCAGGCGCGGCAGCAGATACAGGTGCTGTGCAAGTTCAACTTGAAGACACCCTTCTTTGGTGTGAGCTCGTTGAGCAAAGATATCGAGAATGAGCTGGGTGCGATCGAGTACGCGCACCTCTAAAACAGTTTCAAGGTTACGGCCTTGCGCGGGGCTCAAATCGTCGTCGAACACCACCATCGAAACGGGATTTTCCTTAATCCAGTCGGCAATCTCCTCCGCCTTACCGGTGCCGATGTAATGCCCAGCCTTGATCTTTTGCTGACGGCATAAGAAACGCCCCTTCACCTCCGCGCCCGCGCTCTCCACCAACTGCGCAAGTTCATCCAGCGTATCTTTCGTCCGCCACGCCTCGCCACGGCGAAGCACAACACCGATCAGCAAAACGCTTTCAGCATCATTATTCTGAGTTTCGAATAGCTCTGTCATAGGTTGCGTTCTCTATGCTCTTTTATGCCTAATTAAATACAAGGGGAGTTGCCCCCTGTTTTTTCCAAACCTTGGAAACGGCTCCAGCAAGATTCTTCAATGTTTTAAAATCAGAGGTATCAATCCACTCAACATTAAGTTGATTACGAAACCAAGTCATTTGCCGCTTGGCAAGTTGACGCGTTCGAATGGTGGTTCGCTCGCGAGCTTCGGCGGGCGTCATTTCATTTTTTAATACCGCAAAAGCCTCCGCATAGCCGATGGCCTGAAGGGCGGTGGGCGACAAGTCCAGTTTCATTAATTCACGAGCCTCATCGAGCAGGCCGGCGGCATACATCTCTTCAACGCGCTTTTCAATACGCTGGTGCAAAACTTTGCGCTCAACATATAGGCCAATAATCTTTGGTTTTAGACTAGAGTTCCACTTGCTAGAGGGCGATGACGACAACCCTCCCTGTTGTTTTTCCAAAATGCGTATGAGGCGGCGAGGGTTTTGGCGATCGTCTTCGGTAAGTTGTTCGTAGAGTTCGAAGGCATCAGTTTGTGCGCGTTCCCCCAAGGTTTTCAAATCAAGCACCTCAAGTTCAGAACGTAGCGCTGGATTTTCGGGCGACACGTCGTTAAACCCTTCAGTAAGACATTTAACATAGAGCCCCGTACCCCCTGAAACAATGATTTCGCGGCCGGATGCGAAGGCCGGCTTCACGGCATCGAGATAGTTAGCAACACTGTATTTTTCGGTGGGTTCGACGAGGTCGATGCCAGCGTAATCGGCTTTTTCGCGGTCGGCGGGAGAGGGCTTTGCGGTCCCAATATCCATCCCTTTATATAAATTCATTGAATCCGCAGAAACAATCAACTGACCTTCTTGCTCGGCGATATATTGTGCTAGCGAGCTCTTTCCTGATGCGGTTGCACCCACTAGAAAATGAGCGTGTAGTCCCGAGCTAGTCATGCTCCTGCGCTCCGTTCCCCGCTCCTATCTGTTTCTCCTTTGAAGAAAAAAAGTTAGTGATGATGTAAAGCCCGACGGCAATACAGATGGCCGAGTCGGCAACATTGAACGAGGGATAGTGATAGCTGCCAAATTGGAAGTCGAGAAAGTCGGTGACCCAACCAAAACGAATGCGATCAATCAGGTTCCCAACAATACCACCAATCATCAGACCCAATAAGATCTTGTGTAAAATTTGGTCTTGAAGAAATGAGCGCCGATAGATAATCAGCAACACGAGCACAAAAATGGAGATGAGGATTAGAACCAGTCCCTTTCCCGCAAGAATGCCCCATGCCGCGCCGGGGTTACGAACGTAGACTAGATTAAAAAAACCATCAATAACCGGAAGCGACTCACCATAAATAAATACAGAACGGATCCATTGCTTGGTAAACTGATCCAATAACAAAACCACTAGGCCAAGCAGGATAATCAGCATATATACACCCCGCGTTGACTATGTACCATGAATGGTCGAGCCAAATGGACGAAAGGTATGCCGTCCTTTTTCAATCTTAGATTGTGCAGCAATCGTGTAGCGCACATAAGGTAGCGCTTGGAGACGTTCAATATTGATCGCATCGCCACCAATTTCACAGATCCCGTACGTTCCATTTTCGAGACGACGAATCGCTTCATCAATTTCGAAAAGCACGTCCTGCTCTGAACTCAGTTGCTTAAGTGCAAATTCACGATCAAAGGTATCCGTGCCTTGATCCGAGGGCGATGGATCGCGGTCCGTCGGACTGAGGGAATTGAGAGAAATAGAAGAAATTTCACCCGAAATACGCTCACGTAATAATAACAAGCGGTTGAGCTGATCTCGAAGTTGTTTGACATTAAAATGCTTATTCCGTGCAATTTTCCCAGAGAGAGGCGTTCCGCTCGACATAGCCACTGGAGTGGTTGCCTTCTTTATAGCCACTTTCTTAGCGGAAGTTTTCTTCGCAGGTGCTTTCTTGACGGGCGCTTTCTTAGCGGAAGTTTTCTTCGCAGTCACCTTCTTGACGGGTGCTTTTTTTGCAGACGCCTTCTTCGCCGGCGCTTTCTTTGTTGGTTTTTTAGTAGCCATTTTCTTTGATTCTCCAGTACAAAAATTAATCTAAAGCCCTTTTAAAAGGTTGCGTATTTATCATCTACCCTCCCCTCTGTCAACCCACATATGAGGTCGGATATTCTTTTACCCAACCCGATTAATTGCTATACTGTCCCTCTTCAGTTTCTAGACACAAACAACATACAAAAACAGTCAAAAAGAGCGCACATTATGAAGAAAATAGTGGGGGGTTTTCTGGTTGGAATACTGGCCACAACGGCAGTAATGGCGGTCGAGGAAGAAATGCCAAACCGAAAACCCAATATTATTTTCATTCTCGCCGATGATCTTGGTTATGCCGAACTGGGAAGCTACGGTCAAACCAAGATCAAGACTCCCAATCTGGACAAGTTGCGCGACGGCGGCATCAAATTCACCAACGCCTATTCCGGCCACGCCGTCTGCGCACCGAGCCGCTGCACCTTTCTGACGGGGCTGCACACCGGCCATTCTTATGTGCGTAACAACCTCGGCATACCAGTGGCCGGACAGCTAGATCTTCCTGCCGACACCGTCACAATCGCCAAGCTACTCAAGCAGTCCGGCTATGCCACCGCCATCTGCGGAAAATGGGGACTCGGAGGACCGGGCACCGACGGGGTGCCGTGGAAACAGGGATTCGACGTCTTTTGCGGATACCTCGACCAGTGGCGCGCCCACAACTACTACCCCACCTATC
>JAOZSZ010000129.1 GCA_029939385.1 Pontiella sp.
TTGAACCCAATTTTTTCATTTGCTGGATCTGCATAAGGAAATCTTCCAGGTCAAGCTGACTCTTCATCATCTTTTCATGAAGCTTCATGGCTTGCTTCTCATCCACTATACCCTGAGCTTTTTCAACAAGGCTAATAACATCGCCTTTACCGAGGATTCGCGAAGCCATACGATCAGGATGGAACGGCTCAAGATCATCCATTTTTTCACCATTACCCGTCATTAGGATCGGGCATCCGGTTACGGCATGGATAGATAGGGCCGCCCCGCCCCGCGCGTCACCATCGAGCTTGGTGAGGATTAATCCAGTTAGACCGATCTCTTTACGAAAAGCTTCTGCCACATTTACAGACTCTTGACCCATAGCAGCATCCAGCACCAAGACCATATTCTGCGGTCTAGTTTCATCGCGAAAACCCTTCAGTTCATTCACCAGCTCTTCATCTATCTGAAATCGTCCGCCAGTATCATAAATCACCACATTATATTTTTCTTTTTCAGCAATCTGTGCGGCACGTTTCCCAAGCAAGGGAACGGTTTCTCCAGATTCTGGTTTTATGATATCAACTCCCACTTGCTGCGCCAAAACAGAAAGTTGCTCCACGGCGGCGGGACGCCGGATATCGCAGGCTACTAATAGCACACGACGCCCCAACCTTTTCCATCGCTGAGCTAGCTTTCCTGCCGTTGTGGTTTTCCCCGACCCATGTAGTCCCATTAACATTACGGCGGCGGGATACCCGGTCAGATCAAATTCTTGGTGTGCACCACCAAAGAGTTTAACTAGTTCATCGTTTACACGTTTAACAACCTGCTGCCCGGGAGTGATGCTATCGAGGACATCTTCGCCCATGCAAGATTCTTGCACCCGTTGCACAAAATCGCGAGCGACACGAAAGTTAACGTCAGCCTCCAATAGAGCCAGGCGTACTTCGCGTAGCGCATCCTTAATATTTTTTTCCGATAGCTTGCCGTAGCCACGTAAGTTTTTGAATGTTTTCTGCAATGCAGAGGATAGGTTTTCGAACATGGAAAATTCCTGCTTATTAAAAGAGACGGAGTTAAACGGAAACTCCTACGCTTTCAAATCACTAATCTATGCTAATTGACGCTAATCCCTATTGCATCACAAACCGCTCCGCCCTACAGTTCTCCTTCTTAAATAAAGGGAAAATTATGACATATAACGATATCCTGCGCCGACTGCGCTATGCTCTGAATATTAATGATGCCCAAGTGGCGGGACTTATTAATCGTACAGGAAGGAAAACGACCGAAGTGGAAGTCCTTAATTGGCTTAAGCGTGAAGATGAATCAGGATTTATTCAATTCACTGCCCCCCTCTTCTGTCGTTTTCTGGATGGATTCATCATAGATAAACGGGGGCCTCATCCCTCGGGAAAAATGCCTGAACCGGTTGAGTTTTTATCTAATAATGAAATTCTCAAAAAATTACGGATTGCCTTAGAGTTGCAGGCAGAGGATATGATTGCCATATTCAAACGAGTTGAATTCGTTGTAACGAAAGCTGAACTTAGCGCCTTCTTTCGCCGACCGGAGCATCGTAACTATCGTAAATGTCCCGAACAGGTTTTGAAAAAATTTATCAAAGGTCTTAGCACATCAATTTGAGTATAAAAAAAAAGCGCCCGAATAGGCGCTTTTCATCTGCAACTTCATACTGCTTAATTCATAGAACTAAAGCGGAATGACGTTAGTTGCACATGGGCCTTTTTGGCCTTCTCCGATGTCAAAAGAAACCTTTTGACCTTCTTCGAGTGTTGCGTAACCAGAAACTTTGATTTCAGAATGGTGAACAAACATATCCGTTCCACCGCCATCTGGAGTGATGAAACCAAAACCTTTTTCCGAACTGAACCACTTAACTGTACCTGTATCCATAATCTTCCTTCTTCCTTAATTGAACTGACTGAATGAACCCCCTATCTATCTTGTTTTGCGTTTTTTTCCTACAGAAATCTTCGATTAATTTTTTTGTTAGATCTATGACATCCGCATAACACATTTATATTTCCTTTTTTTTACTCCTTATTTCCTCTCCAAAACTAAAAAATAGAGATTTAAGAAAGAAGAGTAACTGGGTACAATCTGCTTTATTTAATAGGGGAATTTTATGGCCAGAATTTTTACAAAAAAAGGAGATGAAGGACAGACTGAACGGATTGATGGAATACGCGTTTCAAAAAGTGATCCGTTAATTGAAGTAAATGGCACAATTGATGAGTGTAACTCTTTAATCGGTGTGGCTCGTAGTTTTAATACGGATGAACGGCTCGATAAAATCCTAAAACATTTTCAGGGGGTGCTCCTCATTTGTGGATCGGAAGTGATCCGCATTAAAACAAATGATCCGTCACTTTTCATGACTGACATAGAAATTCATACGTTAGAGAATTTGATAGATGAGCTAGAGAAGGAAATCCCCCCGCTAACTCATTTTATTCTTCCTTCTGGGGGGGCGGTTTCTGCGCATCTGCATTTAGCGCGTACAGCGGCGCGAAAAGTGGAGCGGCGACTCATGACCTTAAAGGAAACAGAGTCCATCAACCAAACGCTCCTCGCCTACTTTAATCGTTTGTCTGATACCCTTTTTATTCTCGCTCGTTATGCGGTTCATCAAAGGGGAGAAATGGATGAGATTTGGAAGCCCTTTAAAAAATAATCCGTCGCGATGAATCATAACTTCCAACTTGTTGCAGATTTTCAACCTACGGGGGATCAGCCCGAGGCTATCGAAGCTTTATGCGCGGGTCTTGCGGCCAGAAAGAAGTTTCAGACTCTAGAAGGAGTGACGGGCTCGGGGAAGACCTTCACCATTGCTAATGTGATTGCACGGCAGGGTCGCCCCACCCTCGTGCTTTCGCATAACAAAACGCTTGCAGCACAACTTTATGCCGAGTTAAAAGCATTTTTTCCGAATAACGCCGTTGAATATTTTATCTCCTATTATGATTACTATCAGCCCGAGGCGTATATTCCGCAAACGGATACCTTTATTGAAAAAGACTCTGCCATAAATGAAGAGATTGAACGTCTTCGGCTGGCGGCAACGGATGCACTACTCAATCGCCGAGATGTGATTATCGTAGCTTCAGTCTCCTGCATTTATGGCTTAGGGTCGCCAGAAGATTATAAGAAAATGATGGTCAGTGCAGCGGTAGGTGAAACCATCCATCGTGACAGCCTTTTAAAAAAACTAGTTAAAATTCAGTATGAGCGTAATGACTATGAACCCGGCGCTGGAAAATTTCGTGTACGTGGGGATACGCTCGATATTTTCCCGTCATATGCCAAGGATTATGGCATTCGTCTTGAATTTTGGGGCGATAACATTGAAGCCATCAAAAAAATTGATTTAGTAACGGGCGACACTCTTGAGACGTATAATCACATTATAATTTCACCGGCTAAACATTTTGTAATGCCACAGACCAAGATTGATGCGGCACGAATCGATATTCGAAAAGAGATGGAACAGCAGGTAAAAAAGTTTGAAAAAGAGGATTGTTTAATTGAGGCGCAGCGCATCAAAATGCGCACGGAATATGATCTTGAAATGATGAAAGAGATTGGGTTTTGTGGAGGCATCGAAAATTATTCCAGACATCTTTCCGGACGTCAATCGGGTGATCGTCCGGAATGCCTTTTCGACTATTTCCCCGATGATCTGCTGATGGTGATTGATGAATCGCACGTTACGCTTCCTCAAGTTCGAGGAATGTATAATGGAGACCAAGCACGCAAGAGTACTTTAATAAAGCATGGGTTTCGCTTGCCCTCTGCGCTTGATAATCGACCCATGAATTTTGATGAGTTTATTTCTGTCACCAACGAAATCATTTTTATGTCTGCTACTCCAGCGGCCTATGAACAAGAGCATGCAGGAACATCGATCGAACAAATTATTCGCCCAACAGGGATCATTGATCCGCCCGTTAGAATTCGCCCCCTTAAAAATCAGATCGATGATCTTATGGAGGAAATTAGAATCCGCTCTGAGCGTGGCGAGCGCACGCTGGTAACAACGCTTACGAAGCGTACAGCGGAAGATCTGAGCGAGTATCTTGGGAAAACGGGATTAAAAGTGCAGTATTTACACTCTGATATTGGAGCACTCGAACGGGTTGATATTCTTCGAGACCTTCGCGAAGGAACGTTTGACTGCCTAATCGGTATTAACCTTCTACGCGAAGGCCTTGATCTTCCCGAGGTATCGCTTGTTGCCATTCTTGATGCTGACAAAGAGGGATTTCTTCGTTCAGAAACTGCACTGGTCCAAATGGCTGGGCGGGCGGCGCGGCATATTGATGGATGTGTTATCATGTATGCTGAAAAGATTACTGGTTCCATGCAACGTATGCTCGATAAGTGCGATCATCGTCGCCAAAAACAGTGCGCTTACAATGAGAAATATGGAATTACCCCCCAAGCGATTAAAAAGAAAATCCAAGAAAGCCTAAAAACAATTTATGAAACGGCTGAGGAAACCGTTGAATCCGCTGTTGCCGAGGGTGGAGTTGAGTACCGTGTGAATGAAGTTATTCATCAGCTTGAAACTGAAATGCTTATCGCTGCCTCCGACCTTGAATTCGAACGAGCCGCCGCCCTTCGCGACCAAATCAAGGAGTTGAAGGCGGCGTCAGCGTAGATAGAGGTGATCTGTCGTTCCTCCAGAATGGCTTTGCGCTAGCTCTATTGAAATGGGCCAACGATGTGAACCAACCCAACGCGAGCAAAGGGATCATCTACGCATTTCGATCATCCAGAACGGAGCAGGATGCTCCGTCTACATTTTTAGTGCGTGGCGCGCTTAAGCATTTCGCGCTCACGGTGCGTGAGCGCCCCCATGCCTTCCTTGCCAATCTTGTCGAGGATATGATCAATCTCGGCCTTAGAGAGGGTTTCCCGGCGTAATGTGGGGCGCTTAGATTGCGGTGCAGATTTCCCGAGGCCAAAAATCTTATT
>JAOZSZ010000316.1 GCA_029939385.1 Pontiella sp.
GGCATCATTAAGAAGACCGTCTTGGCCGCTTATAAAAATGTTCGGGTGGCTGGGGTGAAAGCCATCAATATTGATGAGGGCGATTCGTTGATCGGAGTTCAGCTGACCAACGGAGCTGACCAAATTATTCTTAGCATGAAAAATGGCAAAGCGATTCGCTTTAAGGAAACGGATGCCCGACCGCTGGGCCGTGTTTCGCGGGGCGTGAAAGGGGTCACTCTTACGGGCGATGATGAGGTGGTTACGATCGAAATCGTCGATGTCGAATCGACCATGATGGCCATCACTGAAAATGGATATGGCAAGCGCACGAGTTTCGATGAATACCGTACGCAGAGTCGCGGCGGAAAAGGCATCATCAGCATTCAGACGACCGAGCGTAATGGTAAGGTGGTGAGTGCGCACGCCGTTACGGATGAACATCGCCTGATGCTGATCTCCGAAGGCGGGCAGATGATCTGTATTGGTGCCAGCGACTTGCGCATTATTGGGCGTAACACCCAGGGCGTTCGGCTCTTTAATCTTAAGAAGGGCGATAAGCTGGTTTCGGCGGCCGTTCTCGATCCTGAAGAGGAAACTCCAGAAGTGATCGAAGGCGAAGTAAAAATAGAGGGCGAAATCCCTGTTGTTGAGTCTGCGCCGGAAGAGTCTGGAGAAGAGTAAAATAGATGCGGCACTTTGTGCCGCATTATATTTTTGATTGAGCTCGGCTCCCCGTATGGCGGGGAGCCGTTTGTTTTTAGATTAGTCGACTCGCACAATATCCGCTCCAAGTGCGGAGAGGCGGTCTTCAATGGCTTCGTATCCGCGGTCAATCACTTGCGCGTTTTTAATGATGCTTTCGCCTTCGGCGCAGCAGGCGGCAATGAGCATCGCCATTCCGGCGCGAATGTCGGGGCTGGTGAGCACACTGCCTCGTAATTGGGTGGGGCCAATGACGACGACACGATGAGGATCGCACTGAATAATATTGGCTCCCATGGCCATAAGGTGGTCGACGAAGTACATACGGCTTTCAAACATTTTCTCGAAAAAGAGGGCGGTTCCTTGGGTTTGGGTGGCGAGTACGATGCAGACACTCATGAGGTCGGAGGGGAATGCCGGCCAAATTCCATCTTCAATTTTTGGTGTGGCGTTGCCCTCGTCCGGTCGGATGCTGCGTTCGGGTTGTTGAGGAACCACCAAGGTCCGACCCTCGCGAGTTGACTCCACCCCTAATTTTGAAAAGGTACGTTGCATGACCTGTTGGGCCAGCGGCTCGCCTGCATTCGGAATGGTCAGCTGTCCTCCGGTCACGACGGCCGCGGTGATAAAGCTTCCCACTTCGATATAGTCCGGCTGCACGGTGTATTCCGCTCCGTGTAGTTTTTCGACTCCGTGGATGGTCAGGTTGTTGGTTCCGATACCGGAGATCTCTGCGCCCATTTTGTTGAGTAGGTGGGCAAGGTCCTGTACATGCGGTTCGCAGGCGGCGTTGTAGATTGTGGAGGTGCCTTTCGCGAGGGTGGCGGCCAT
>JAOZSZ010000317.1 GCA_029939385.1 Pontiella sp.
ACACCGACCTTTCGAAGCCCATGCTTGAAGCCGCAGTTACCCGCGCACAGGAAGAACAACTCACGGAACATCTGAATTTTAAACACGCCCCCATGGAACAACTTCCCGTACCGGATCAAAGTTGCGACTTTATCGTCGCGCACGGAATTTGGAATCTGGCCTGCTCTTCTAGCGAGTTTCGGAAAGCCCTGCGCGAGGCCGCGCGGGTCGCGCGGCCGGGAGCCGCCCTCTTCGTATTTACTTTTTCCAGAAATACGTTTCCCCCCGAGGCGCTTGCCGTGACAGGTGAACCCTTTGTTTTTACCCAGTTTTCCGGTTCGCCACAGTGCTTCCTAACCCAAGGCCAACTGATCGATGAGCTCAAAGCCGCTGGGTTTTCCAAGGAGCCGAGCTTCTCTATAAACGAATATAACCGGCCCTCCAAGAACAGGAAGCAAACCAGAAATATACCCGTGATTTACGAAGGCATATTCCGCCGAGACAACGTCTAGAGTGAATATAGGTCTGAAATATTTATGATCTGAGCCGCTTGAAAACTCTGAAGTTTGAATCCGCCTCCGGTAAAACGAATCATAAGTAGGTAATTTTTTAACTCTTCTCTTCCTTCCCATGAAAGAAGCTGATACAAACAGCACCTAATTAGTCCAATATCAAACTAAAGACTTAAATCAAGCGGATTATTTCTGCATCAATTAAACTGGAAAAAGGAGAACTATAGATGGAAAACAATACGACAGAAACTGCGAAAAAACCTCGGTGGATTTTGATTACCCTTGGTATTCTAAACATCTTCTTTGGGTTTATTGCCCTTGGCTCGCCCCTAATCGCCGGGGCCACCGTAACCCTGCTGATTGGTATCGTACTAACCCTTAACGGCGTTTTCGAACTTGTCCACGCCTTTAACAGGCATGGGTGGAAAGCAGGGGTACTCACCTTCGCTGCTGGAATAATTTCCATTCTCGTTGGCGGTTACGTTATGGCAAACCCGGAGGCGGCATTGCTTACCATCACTTTAGTGTTGAGTATTTATTTTGTTATCTCCGGCATTACCCAGATTATGTCATCATTCAAAGCCCCATCCGGCAAGGGAATGCTCATTTTCAGCGGATTTGTCTCCCTTATCCTGGGCATTATGATTTGGCGGCAATGGCCGGTGTCGGGAGTTTGGGCGGTTGGAATCCTCGTCGGCATAAGAATTCTGTTTATGGGCTGGGGTATGCTATTTATGGGTATGGCTATTGGTCGAGAACCCAAAAAGGGTTAGTCGAAGTCCACGTCCATTATTGAATCGGCGGTTCGTTTCTGTTGAAAGTCAAAAGGAGTACTACAATGCAATCATTCGTGCGCTTGGTTGGTGTTTTAATTATGGTCTCGGCGGCTCTTCTAAGCGGGTGCGCCAATTTTGGAGGACTCTCGGAGGTTGGGAACGAAATGGCACAAGTTCCGGTGACGGAAAACCCGAGCGGCCAAACCTATCCGGGCAAGTTTATCTGGCATGATCTG
>JAOZSZ010000130.1 GCA_029939385.1 Pontiella sp.
GAAATTGTCCACATCCCGCCATCAACAATTGCTTCATTATTAACCGCATTTGAAGACACTCCAATAATTCCCGAGAAACTCTCCACATGCCCCGCATTAGAAATGATCAATGTATTTTCAGAACCTTCATTTCCTACAGATATAAAATCCGCATTCAGAGTCGAATTTGTACCCGAAATTTCGACGCGATTCTCCGTGGCATCAGAACTCAAACCAAGATGAAGCGTTGTGCAATCAACACGTCCTCCATTCATAACCATTAAACGGGTTTGAACCCCATCGAGATTTAAACCTCCAGGATTCCACGAGCCGCCCGCATCAATATTTAGCGTCTTGTTCGATCCGCCCAGATCGTCATTCAACGTCAGCGCGCCCCCCATCGTCAACGTGCCGCCATCGTTCCAATTAAAGCCCGCCTGCTCCGCATCAAAATCACCATTAAGCGTTAATGACCCATCCAAATCAAAGTCACCATTATCGTCAATGTATAGTCCATCGGTCACCACATCAGCGCCAACACCCACCACCATATTCGCATTACTTGCTACGGCCACGCCGCCGCTACCAAGTGCAGTCAGATTCGTATCAACGCCACCCACAAAGACCCACGCTTCATTCGAAACCGTTAATGAATTGCCTATTCCGGAAGTCAGCAAATTAGTCCCATAAACACCGACATAAAGATTTCCACTATTCGTCCAAGCCGAATCCGCATCAGAAACCAAGACCGAATTATTACCCGCCATTGCGCCCCAGCCAATATAGCCATTAGCATTCGCCACACTACCGCCATTCGTAAGGACTAAAATATTATCCGAACTTTCATAACCAACGATTAAGTTAGTGGTCGTTGTGAATGTTCCGCCATCGAGCACAAGCGTTTTCTTGCCAGAAAGAATCCTTCCCTCATTGGTCGTCGCCAAACCCTCCAACACACCGCCCACAGAAAGCGTTCCTCCGGCCTCCCAATTAAAACCATCCAGCGAGACATTAAACCCATCGGCCATAGCTAACGTGCCGCCACTATTTAGATTGAAAGCATCTTCGACCCCAATAGATAAGCCATCCGCCCGAACCAAACCTCCCGCTCCAACATTCACCGAATTGGCTGTATTGCTAGCGGAATTACCAACCGCGAGATCACCCTGATTGATCCAATGCGATCCCGCGCCAGAAACCATAACGGTGTTATTCGATGAACCGAGAAGGGATGAACCCACAAAACCATTAACGTTGGTCACACCGCCACCATTCAAAATCTGAAGCGTGGTTTGAACCCCTTCAACCTGCAGGTCATCGCCCCGATCCCACGAACCTCCGTCAATATTCAAGGTCTTATTCGAACCCCCCAGATCATCCGCAAGCGTGAGAGTTTGATTCGCAACTAAAAGCCCGCCGTTCATCCAATTAAATCCGGACTGCCCCGCATCAAAATCGCCGGTCATCACCAAAACACCATTATCGCTCAGGTTAAAATCATTCCCCGCAGAGACCACCAAATTGCTGGCCACTATAATTCCACTGTCAGAAACCGATACCGTGTTGCTTAAGTTTCCCGCTGCACCAACCTGTAACGTGCCGGTGCTAATCCATGAAGCACCGCTTGAAACGGCGGCGGTGTTGTTCGATGCCCCTGCCGTTGCACCGATAAAACTATTTTCATTCAAGACACTTCCGCCCGCGACAACGACCAACGCATTATTCGTCGTCAGATTGCCCACCCAAATATGGGTTCCCGGAAGACTCCAGACCGAACTCACCACTTGAGTCGTTGCATTTTCCAGCACATTTGTATAACCAAACGCCACACCGCCACTCACGAGCAGAGCCGCGCACATCATCAAAAATCGTTTCATTGAAAAACTCCCCAGAATCTTTTCCTATCATTGGAAAAATAGGGAAGGAACATACAGAAATAGGATGCTGCCCGAAAGGGCATAATCGGGCGAACTGATCAGCCAGAGCCCGCTGAACGAAAGCCTTCAAAGATTTCACGGCCCGGGTGTAACACCGCTTCACCTGACCAGAGAGAGGGAAAGCAGATTCCACCCTATCGGGCAGTGAAATAATGCTACATCATCTTCTGTGAAGGGAGGACACAGAGGGCAGGGTCAAGCGAGCGGACAGGATCAGGTCTCCTGCCCCCAGCCTCCCCGCGCATGGAAGTTTCCTTCATCAACCCAGAGCTTGCCGGGTGGATCAAAAGGAAGCTCGAAGATCCCAAAACACAGTTTCCAACCACTGGAACTTTTCGCTCATCCACAATGCGTCAGGTGATTACGCCGAACAGAAACAATCTAGCATCTACGTTTTCCAGCCCTTGGAAAATATATCGTATACGATATAAATCCATGCCGAAACGGGTGTTTTAGCCCTATTTTATATCGTATTCGATATAGGAAAAGGCGCGTCAGGGGTCATTAGGGGTCAGTCCCGTAATCTAGTAATTTCTCGCAACTGTTCCCGCTTTTCGATCAATCTCACGTCATTCGCCTGCTCAATCCGCCTCGGATAGCGCGACAGACAATCGGCACGCCCCATCGCAAGGCGCTCCGCAATCCACCCATTCGAAACCACGCTATGCCTGCGCAACAGCCAAGCCAGCAACGCTTTCTCATCCGCGCCCTTGGGCATTGTCAGCAAACCCTCTTCGTTCAATCCCAAAACACAAAGCCCTTTCTGCAGCAACACTTCCGCCTCGTTCGCATCATGCAACCGAACCTGTTCGCCCGAAAACGACTCGCGCTTGCCCGATAAAGATTCAATCCGCTCCAGCATCTCTTGACGGAAGTCCTCGCCTCCAAAGCACCAACCCCGACGAATCTTCGCCCATTGCGCATCCACATCCCGGGGAGCATCACTGCATGCGATCTCCAACACCCGCTTCTGCATCACCCGACGGAACTGCCCTCTGCCGCTCCGGTCATCCGAAAGCCCCAAAGCGCCCAGCGCGCGATCAACCGACAGCCAATCCGGCCGCTTCGACGGCCTGGAATAGAGCGGATAGCTACTCCACCGATAATCCGCCAAGTTTTCGTCTTTCAAATCAACCCTCTTCGCCCGCACCGGGTTCAGATGGATATAGCTCGCCACCGTCGAAAAATACTCACCCCCCGCACCATCCACCAACAGCGCCTTATAGCGTCCTTGCAGCAAATGCCCCCACAGCTTGTGCCGGGCATTAAACCGCTGCGTATACGTCCCCTGCAGCCACTTCATCCCCGCCACCAAATTCGCCTCCGGCGTTTCCAGTAGCAGGTGATAGTGATTCCCCATCAAAACGAAGGCATGCACCAACCATCCGGTTTTTGTGCATGCCTCATCCAACGTATCGATAAACCTCTCGCGATCCTTATCATCCAAAAAAATCGCATCCCCGCGATTCCCCCGGCTCATGATGTGGTAGATCGCCCCCTTAAATTCAACTCTTGGTTTTCTTGGCATCCCTCTTTTATGCCCACCAACAACCGCTACGTCAACTATTTTACTAGATTACGGGACTGACCCTTTTTCCAGAATAACAATACCAAAAACGGAAGTAAGGCATAGACCAATCTCGTGTAGATAACATTATCAACCGCCATTCCTTCTGCCGGATGGATTCTGATGAGTTCAAGAATCTCCGCCAACACTATGAATAAAACTATGTTAGCTCGTTTTTTCGCTCTTAGCCCCACGCTTAATATCTTCCCATAAAATATATACAGCACCGCACATGGAACGATCCAAATCAGGAGCATCAACTTATAACTGCACTCCGATCCCGGATTTATTTTTAGCACAGGAAGCCATAGTGAACTCAATGTATCAGCCAATCCTATATGAACAACAAGAACCCCGAAGATAAGTACTTTTTGCATGAAAAACCTTTCCTTTTTATAAAGTCCCGACAGGAAACCAAGAGCACTTTGGTTCACCCATAATTGAAATGATGCCCGAGCGTTCCCTTGTACATAAATCTATACAGAGAAAGGAAAGTGGTCAGCCCTCGGATTTAAGTATTTTTCTTCTCACCACCGACTTTCCTACACTTTAGTCGAGTGCCTACGGTATAGGATCGGCCTTTATTTTCAACTTATTTATGATCGATTACTAGATTACGGGACTGACCCCGGCTCCTTTTTCCTAATTACTAGATTACGGGACTGACCCTTTTTCTTGCCCACCAACAACCGCTACGTCAACTATTTTACTAGATTACGGGACTGACCCTTTTTCCAGAATAACAATACCAAAAACGGAAGTAAGGCATAGACCAATCTCGTGTAGATAACATTATCAACCGCCATTCCTTCTGCCGGATGGATTCTGATGAGTTCAAGAATCTCCGCCAACACTATGAATAAAACTATGTTAGCTCGTTTTTTCGCTCTTAGCCCCACGCTTAATATCTTCCCATAAAATATATACAGCACCGCACATGGAACGATCCAAATCAGGAGCATCAACTTATAACTGCACTCCGATCCCGGATTTATTTTTAGCACAGGAAGCCATAGTGAACTCAATGTATCAGCCAATCCTATATGAACAACAAGAACCCCGAAGATAAGTACTTTTTGCATGAAAAACCTTTCCTTTTTATAAAGTCCCGACAGGAAACCAAGAGCACTTTGGTTCACCCATAATTGAAATGATGCCCGAGCGTTCCCTTGTACATAAATCTATACAGAGAAAGGAAAGTGGTCAGCCCTCGGATTTAAGTATTTTTCTTCTCACCACCGACTTTCCTACACTTTAGTCGAGTGCCTACGGTATAGGATCGGCCTTTATTTTCAACTTATTTATGATCGATTACTAGATTACGGGACTGACCCGAATGGCACTAAGTTAAGCCTCTTCTGCATGAGCGAGAATCAGCAGGGTTGCATTTATACGCCGAATAACGCTTTCCTCCCGTTGGTCG
>JAOZSZ010000131.1 GCA_029939385.1 Pontiella sp.
CCGGCGCAACTCTGGGTGCAGCCCCCACAAGCACCTTTGCAGGCGATCTCAACTTTTTCGATTTTCCCTTTTCGGGCGAGCATTTCGAGCATGGGATAGAGGGCACTAGAATCTATACTGAGCGTGAGCGCAATCTCTTGGACGGAGAGCGTTCCGCGTTCTTTCAATAGCTTGACGATTGAACTGAACATTTTTTATTCCCTTCAAAATACAGAATAAAAATCCTGAAATATTAATTTTAAGGATAAACTTTTTTCCGGCCGGTAATGCGAAGGCCGACGTAGGATATTCCAACTATACCCAGACAAAGCCCGAGCCATCCCGCGGATGAGGCGGGGTTCACGGTAAAGATCGCCAGTTGGTAGTAGGCGGTGGAGACAACCCAGGCGAGTACGGTGAGATAGGTTACGGAAAAGAGCATCCAGCGCATACCAATCTCACGATAGATTGCGGCGAGCGCGGCGACGCATGGGGCGTAGATGAGAATGAAGAGCAGGTAGGCGAAGGCCGCTTGGGGGCCGTGCTTGCCGAAGTGAACCACCATACTGGAATAGGCGGATGGAGCGGATGCTTCCACTTCGTCCAAAGCCTCAGAAAATCCGAGGGGATCCTTTAAGCCGTCGAAAAATCCGTCAAATCCAGCGGGGATCGCGGTGAAAGAGTTGATGATGCCCTGCCAGAAATCGAACTCGGCCTCTTCGGTATCGGCCTCTTCGGTATCAGCCTCTTTTTGAGCATCGAGCTGGGTATAGATCGAGTTGAGCGTTCCAACAACGGCTTCTTTCGCAAAAATACCGGTGAAGAGGCCGACGGTGGCGGGCCAATTTTCGTCGCGAATCCCCATGGGATGGAATACGGGGGTGACGGCCCGACTCATGGAACTGAGCACAGATTTGGGGGTGTTGTTGTTCCCGAACGAGCCATCGGTGCCGAGGGAGTTGAGAAAACCGAGAATGGCCACGATGATAAGGATAATCTTCCCCGCTTGGATGAGGAAGGATTTCAGCCGGTACCAGGTGTGGTACATCACGCCGCTGAGGGTGGGCAGATGGTAAGGCGGCAGTTCCATGACAAAGCTGGAGACTTCGCCTTTGAGAATGGTGCTCTTAAAGAGCAGACCGGTCATGACGGCCAGCCCGATGCCAATCATGTAGATCCCAAAAATGATGAGGCCGCCGCGTTGCGGAAAGAAGGCGGCGGCAAAAAGGGTGTAGACCGGCAAGCGGGCTCCACAAGACATGAAGGGGTTCATGAGGATCGCGAGCACGCGGTCGCGATGACTTTCGAGTGTGCGCGTGGCCATAATGCCTGGCACGTTGCAACCAAAGCCGACGATCATCGGGATGAAGGCCTTCCCCGGCAGGCCGATGGCGCTCAGGAAATGGTCCATCACGAAGGCCGCGCGCGACATATAGCCAGAGTCTTCCAAAAATGAGAGACAGAGGAAGATGAAGAAGATCGGCGGAATGAAGGTGGATACGGTCTGAATTCCTCCACCAAAACCTTCTGCCAAGACGGCCACTGCCCACGCCGGGAAGTGCAGCGTTTCGAGCAACGAGCCAAATCCATCCACGAAGATGGTGCCGGCGAGCTGATCAAAAAAGTCGATGAACGGAGCGCCCACATTGATGGTGATGGCAAACAATAAATACATGATGCCAAAGAAGACGGGAAACCCGAGGAAGCGATTAAGCACGACCGCATCGACGGCATCAGAAAATGTTTTTCGCAACTTACTACTACCCGCCGTGACGTCGCGGGCGAGGCCGTGGATAAATCCGTAGCGGCCATCGGCGATAATCATATCGGTATCTTCGCCGACGAGTCGTTCCACCTTTTTAAGCTGCTCGTTGAGGTCGGGAAGTTGTGCTTTGTCCGCTCCGAGAAGATCAACGGCCAATTCATCTTTTTCGAGAAATTTAACGGCCAGCCAGCGCGCGGAAACCTTCTTGCTCAGTGCCACGTCGCCCAGGCTGGCTTCCAAGGATTGGAGGATTTTTTCGATGTCCTTCTCATACAAAATACGAATGCCGGGCCGGTGGTGCGTATCGCCCATTTCTTCGATGGCCGCACGGAGTTCTTCTGTTCCCTTCTTTTTAGAGGCCACCACGGGAATGACGGGGCAGCCGAGATGCATGGCCAAATGCTCAACTTCAATACGAATACCGCGCTGCTTAGCCATATCCATCATATTAAGCACCACGACAACCGGCACATTCATTTCGAGCAGCTGAGTGGTGAGGTATAAGTTGCGCTCAAGATTAGAGGCGTCGATCACATTCACCACCACGTCGGGCGTGTCGAAAAGAATATGTTTACGCGCCACCTCTTCATCGGGCGAGAGTGCGGAAAAGGAATAAATCCCTGGAAGGTCGGTCACTTCCACTTGGCGGTCGCCATGGCTATATTCACCCATCACCCGCTCGACGGTTACGCCCGGCCAATTACCGACCCGTTGCCGCGCGCCGGTGAGTGCATTAAATACGGTAGTCTTGCCGCTATTGGGATTTCCGGCGAGGGCGATTTTTAGCTTTTTCATTGCAGCTCCACATCCAAGACATCAGCCTCATTGCTGCGTAACACCAATCGAAACCCTTTCACTTCAATCTCGATGGGGCCGCCAAAGGGGGCCTTACGCACCACGGCAAAGAGGGCCGAGCGCGTCAGCCCCATCCGTAACAACTTTTGGCGATAGGCGGGATCATCGGAAGTAAATCCTTCAACCCGGCCTCGATCTCCCGCCTTCATTTCTTTGAGTTTCATTCGACCTCTCGTAGATTCCGTCTAAAATTCTAGTCCCAATTGCAGCGTAACCATATCCCCTCGATCCCCGTTGTCGAGCTCCTCAACATATAGATATTCCGCCGCCACCGTGGCGTACTCGCGGAAAGCATAGGCGACAACGGCACCATAGGTTTTTCCGGGGAGTTTTTCGCCAAAAGAAAGTGCCGCGGCGTCATAGGTTGCATACAAATCGTCACTGGCTCCAAACTTCAGCCCCACGGTTACGTTTTCATGTACCTCAACCGATCCTTCCAAATTAAAAGCCGCGGGCACATAGCTTCCGCCTGAAAGATCATAGCTTTGAAGGGCCGAAACATATTCGGCATTAAACGTAAATAGGCCCAAATAAAGATTAATGAAGGCCCCCGCGCCGCCGCTTTTTTCATAGCCGGGACGAGTTGCAATATCTCCCCCTACACGAGACATGTTGTAGGTTTCCATCAGATCGGAGAGCCAATAAACCCCCAGCTTGATTGCGTCCGCCGGGGCCAAAGAGAGCGAGGCATAAAAATCGTCGATGGTCGAATCGCCGCCATTACCGGTGGCCACGCCCTCTTTCACATCCCCGCGAAAGGCGCCCGCATTGAGATCGATCCACGAATTTTCATAGCCAATCATTACGCTGACTTGGTTCATTTCGGCGAGTTCAAGCGTTAGAGGGTCTGAAATAAATGCCGATTCAAAATTGCCCACCGGTTGGTAGAAACGCCCTGCAATGAGATAGAACGGAATCGACTCGGAAGCACCCAGTGCAATGTAGGCCTCGTCGATATTATTATCTTCGCGGGAATATTGCTCCCAAAGCAGCCCAATATGCCCCGTCAGCCAATCATTCATGGAGGCTTCAATATCAAACGCCACGGTGGCCAGCAAGATATCGCTCTGGTTTTTGCCGTCAATTTTCGAAGCAAAACCCTCCACTTCCAGTAACACACCGAATTCTAGGCTTTGGAAGGTATTAGTTGCCCAACCGGGAATTTGTTCATCCCCCATTGGATGTCCAGGCTTTTCAGCAGAGGCGATGGATCCCAGTAATAAACTTATAATTATTGCCCAATAAGATTTCATATAAAACCGATACCTATTCCCACTTAAAGGGCTCTTCGAGACGCCCATTTCATGCTCAAAAGTCCGGCTAATCTAGATATTATCTAAATAAGGTCAATCCTAAATCATTCTTTTTTTGGCGTGCCTAACTTTTTGATGAAAATCCGCCAGAACAAAGGGAAGGGATAAGAATGAATGCAGATTAATGCGGGAATTTATGATTTAAAATCGTTCAGTCGACACGCTTCACAGTGCGGCACATCGCGTCCCTGCGCCTTACAGAAATAGCCCTCGGCGCTCTCCCGCCAGCTGGCATTAAAGCTGGGGCACTTTTCGGTGTATTCCGCGAACCGAACAAATCGCTTAAGAATATGATCCGGAATCGAATGCTCCATCGTGCAAGCAAACTCCTCCGCCTCGGAGGTCTCGATCCCGAGCACCTGCGTGAAGAAATGGAGCAACGCTTCATGCTTGCTGGCAATCGACTCGGCAATGATCCGCCCCGCATCCGTCAGCGTCACCGATGCGTATGGCGCATAGTTAATCAGCCCCTTCCCCGCCAGCGCCTTAAGCGCCCCTGTCACCGAAGCCGCGCGCACCTTCATCCGATCCGCAATATCCTTCGGGCGGACGCGAGCTTCCTCCTGCATCAAAAAGAAAATCGTCTCCAGATAGTCTTCTTGACTGGCACTGAGTTCGGTCGTTTTCATCCGCTTTTATTAACAAACGTTCCTTCAAAGCAACAGCCCTGCTTCGTCAAAAGTATATATTTTAACCTATTGACATATTCAAATAACAATATATGTTGGGGCGGATGAAAGTAAAAAAACCAACTTGTGCGCTGGATAAAATGGCGCCGGAAGCGGTGGCTCATGCGGCTGAAATGCTGAAGCAGCTAGCGCATCCGATGCGATTGCGGATGGTGGATCTGTTGCACACCATGGGCGAACTACCGGTCTGCGAGATCACCGAATATCTTGGGATTGCGCAGGCCACCACCTCGCAGCACCTCAACCAAATGCGGCGCGTGGGCTTGCTGAAGGCGGAGCGGCGCGGCAAGGCCGTGTGGTATT
>JAOZSZ010000318.1 GCA_029939385.1 Pontiella sp.
AGCTTCTGCACTAGCGCACGCAATGCCAGCGTGTAGCCAAAGCCTTGAAAGCCCATCAGCTGGCCAATACAAGCCGCCGCCGTCAGGCTCTTGTGTCGGATTTCCTCTCGGGCATGTGTATTGCTTAAATGAACTTCTACGGTGGGTACCCCATCGGCCACGGCTTTGATTGCATCATACAGCCCCAGACTGGTGTGAGTGAGGGCTGCTGGATTAATGATAATCCCGTCAAAAATGTCGCGTGTTTCGCCAATCCATGTGATGAGTTCGGCCTCGGAGTTTGATTGTCGGAAGTCGAGTTCCACTCCAAGTTGAAGTGCATTCATTTGCGTTTCGATATCCGCCAGCGTTTCGCGACCATAGATTTCCGGTTCGCGGGTTCCAAGTAAATTTAGATTAGGTCCATTCAGCACAAGTATTTTCATATGTGAACCATTCCTTTTGTCATTATTTGTTTCACAAATTATCATCCGCTCAGCGGATGGCTCCAAGTCGAAAAGCAGGGTAGTTCAGTCCTCGGTTGGAAACAAGGATGCGTATTATCTATTCCGAGTTGTGTATTCGTGCATCTGCGTTAATCTGGATTTTAATTATTCTGGAGGTAGGTATGAAACTGGTTCGTTTTGGCGAAAAAGGGAAAGAGCGTCCGGGGATATGGATGGGAGACGGGCGCATTTTGGATGTGCGGGCGCTCGCTTTTCATATTGAAGATTATAACGCGCACTTTTTTTTACAGGATGGTTTGGCGCAACTTTCCAGCCTGATCAACGACCCAGGGGCAAGTTATATTGATGCGGAGGGGGTTCGGTTGGGCGCGCCGCTAGCGCGGCCCTCGAAGATTATTTGCGTGGGGGCGAACTATGCCGCCCATGCGAAGGAGTTCGGCCACGAGATCCCTTCGGAGCCGATCCTATTTTCTAAAGCCACGAGTGCCATCGCTGGCCCGAATGATCCCATTGTTTTGCCGGCGGGGGCGCAGGTGGTGGATAGCGAGGTGGAACTGGCTGTGGTGATTGGCAAGACGGCTTCCCGAGTTCGGGCGGCCGATGCATTGGATTATGTGGCGGGTTACACGGTGCTTAATGATGTTACCGAACGAGTGGTGCAAAAGGCCAATGGGCAGTGGTTCCGCGGGAAAGGTTTCGATACGTTTTGCCCGATGGGGCCGTTTTTAGTGACTACAGATGAAGTGCCTCGTTTGGATCAACTGCGGGTTTGGCAAAAGCTCAACGGGGAGCTACTTCAGGAGGCCGATACGTCCGATATGATGTTTACGGTTCCGTTCCTGATTGAATATATCTCGCAGGGAATGACGTTGTTTCCAGGCGATGTGATCTCCACGGGAACCCCTTCGGGCATTGGATCCGCCCGCGACCCGCAGGTGCTGATGAAGCGTGGTGATATTGTTGAGATCGGCGTTGATGGGGTGGGGGCGCAACGCTCCGAGGTTCGGTAGCCGGCTGGAAGCCGGCGGTACGAAAAAAGGGATCGCC
>JAOZSZ010000319.1 GCA_029939385.1 Pontiella sp.
CGCTGAGGTTGGTATCGATAACCGCGTCCCACTCGTCCTTGGTCATCCAAACCATAAGATTGTCGCGGATGATTCCAGAGTTGAACACCATTACATCGGGAGCTTGTTGATCGCACCTGTCGGCGAGCGCCGCCTTGGTGGCCTCGAAATCGGAAACATCGAAGCCCATGATTTCGCAGGAACGCCCGAGGGCCTCGATCTCCACCTGCACCTCTTTTGCGGCATCCACGTTGCGGTGATACGTCAGCCAAATATTAAACCCGGAATCCGCCAGCTTAAGCGCAATCGCCCGCCCGATCCCCCTGCTTCCACCAATAACCAATGCTGTTTTCATAGCCTCTAATTGAACCCGAAACACGTTGCGGGTTCAATCAGATACAGCATAGAAATTAAAATCGTATCTTGCCCAAGGTTCTCAAAAGAAAAACGGGCGCTCCGCTATGCAGAACGCCCGTGCTGTAATCTCCCCATAATGTGGGAAGTCTACTTAATCTTTTCGTCCTTGTGCCAGAAGAGCACAACGGGCGTCGCCACGAAGATGGACGAGTAGGTACCGACCAAGATGCCAATGCAGAGTGCAAGAGCGAAGTCGAAGACTGCGCCGTCACCAAAGATTAACAGCATGACGATCGTTAATAATGTGGTGAACGAGGTCAAGACGGTACGACTGAGGGTTTGGTTGATCGAAAGGTTTACAATCTCCTTATAGGATTTGCCCTTCACGATCTTAAGATCCTCGCGGATGCGGTCGAACACGACGATGGTATCGTTCACGGAATAGCCGACAATCGTGAGTAGCGCCGCAATAATCGGCATACTCAGTTCATGACCCAGCGCACAGAAAATGCCCACGGTAATTAATACGTCATGCGCTAGTGCGGTGATCGCGCCCATAGCAAAGGCAAATTCGAAGCGGATCGAAATATAAATAATAATTCCGATCAGTGCGAAGATAATGGCTTTGATGCCCTTACTCTTAAGTTCGGCACCGATTTGAGAGCCCACGCTATCATTCTTCACATCTTGGTAATTTCCATCCAACGCCTTAACGGCATTGAGCGCAGGCTCGGCCTCTTCGCCAGAAGCCCCAACCTTAACTTCAAGAAATTCCTTACCCTGTGCGTCGGATTCATAGGCCACTTTTGCGGAAGAGTAACCCACCACGGCTAAGGCTTCGCGAACGGTATCGGCATCCTGCTTTTGGTCGAACTCGAAGGCCATCACAGTTCCTCCCGTAAAGTCCACTCCGAGGTTGGCATCGCCTTTGGAGGCGAATAGCCACCAGGTTCCGATAATCACAAGGATGGATAGCGTGGCTGCAATCTTACGCTTGCCGATAAAATCGAACGAGGCGTTGGCCAGTCCGGGAATCGACATCATCTTGAGTGACTTGATCATTTTTTGATCCGCCATTGTATTGAAGAAGAGGCGGGTGATCACGAGCACGATAAACATGCTGACGAGGATACCGGCGCTCAGCGTGACGGC
>JAOZSZ010000320.1 GCA_029939385.1 Pontiella sp.
AGAAGACCAAATACATTCTCACCAAATCCTTCGATCGTATTTTTCATACTCTCTCCTTTAATAATTAAAAAATGGGGCGCTGTACAAATTTAACCCTTCATTAGCGAGTTGTTAAATTTGTATGGCAAAAAGCACTAATCGTACCAATTAATCCGCCCGATTGCATCCTTCACAACGGAAAGGAGTTACAAATAAATACGCTCTAAATAGACTTTTGAAATAGTACATTATTGTATAAGGCAACAATTGCAAACATACAAAAATGGAACATCCTATTCAAGACTCCAATAACCGCTTAGCGAACCAATTGTTCCATTTGGGCTTCAAGCTTCTTGATCCGCTCCTTCAGCTTTGGAAGGAGAATCGTATTGGCCACCATTTTCTTAAACTGGAGGTGGGGCATCGCCGGAGAACCAATCACAAAATCTTTAGAGGCAACATTCTTCATCACCCCCGCTTGTGCACCAATAATTGCACCATCGCCCACGGTAAGATGACCCGCAATGCCAGATTGCCCCGCCAGAATAGCATGCGACCCAATGGTGGTGCTCCCTGATATTCCCACCTGCGCGATGACAATCGAATGCTCACCAATAACTACGTTGTGAGCAATCTGAACCAGATTATCGAGCTTGGCCCCCTTTCCAATCTTGGTTCTTCCGAAACGGGCTCGATCAATCGCCACATTGGCTCCAATTTCTACATCATCTTCGATGACCACTTTTCCAATTTGCGGAATTTTGACTCGCGACCCATCTTCCTGCACGGCATAACCAAAGCCATCGGAACCAATCACGGCGCCATTATGGATAATAACGCGATCTCCAATTTCAGCAAATTCGCGGATTGAAACGAGGGGATGAAAGAAACTATTCGCACCAATTGTAGTTTTATAACCTATATAGCAATTCGGCGAAATAATCGTATTTTCACCAATCACCACCCCTTCTTCGATCGTGCAATTTGCCCCGATAGAAACCCCATCAGCAAGTTGTGCCGATTCGGCAACCACCGCCGATGGATGAATACCGGCCCGCGGTTTTGGGGGGGGCTCAAAAAATAATTCTGCCGCTTGAGCAAAAACCTGATCGGAATTTTTAACCCGCACCAAGGCACACCTGACGGGGCGATCCCAATCGTTTGGAACAATGACCGCCGACGCTTGGGTGGTCGCAACTTGGGTGGCATATTTAGGATTGGCCAGAAAACTAAGGTCTCCCTCTCCGGCTTCACTTAATCCAGCGACGGCTCCAATTTCAATATTCCCATCGCCTTCGAGGGTCCCGCCAAGGTGCTCAACAATTGCTGAAAGTTTCATCTTTTATTCCCCTTGATTGATCGCGGAACCAGAATCCAGAGTTTCCAAATGACCTCCGTTCAACTCCAATAATATATCGGCCGTAACATCAACCTTAGGACTCGTATAAAGAACTATTTGCATGCCTGCTTGACTTTTTGCTGAACGATCAATCACGCCAGAGAAACCTT
>JAOZSZ010000321.1 GCA_029939385.1 Pontiella sp.
GAATTATCGGTTATTCCTTCCACTCCCCCATTGTCGGACGTGAAGAAAATAACGGTCCGGTCGTAAAGGCCCAGCTCCTTCAGGGTGGCAATCAAATGCCCAAACGCATCGTCCACACTTTCGATCATGGCCGCATATGTCGCATTTCTCTGGCCACTTACCGGTTGTTTCGCTTTATACTTAGCGGTCACATCAGGCTTCGCTTGAATTGGTGTATGGACCGCATAGTGACACATATTTAGGAAAAATGGATGATCTACATTACGGCGAATGAATTGGCAGGCTTCATCACTTTCACGATCCGTCAAATATTCACCCTTTTTCCGTGAGGGAAGGGATGGAATGCCCGAACCGTTCCTTTTATATGGGTCGAAATAGCTAGGCGGTTGGCCGAAATCACAACCCCCATGGTTTTCATCAAAACCTTGAGTCATTGGCCACCACGCCTCTTCACCCAGATGCCACTTACCTACATGTGCAGAAGTATAACCCACCTTTTTTAATTGTTCAGGAATAGTAATCTCAGAAGACTCCAGCCAGAAAGGATTAGGCGGAAGAGAAACCCCCTTTTGAGTATACCATTTCGTAGGGGCCTTCTTTTCTAAAACAGCTTTTTCATTGGATGCTCCCCAAGGGCGCAACCACGAAGTAAGTCCGAGCCGTCCAGGATAACGCCCGGTCAAGATGGCCGCACGAGTTGGGCTACAAACCGTACAAGCGGCATACGCATCCGTAAACTTCATTCCTTCAGCACAAAACGCGTCGATATGAGGAGTTTTATAAAATGTACTCCCAAAGCAGGCCAGATCCACCGCTCCCATATCATCCACATTATAGATAATAAAATTCGGTAATTTTTTCGGAGCAGCCACTGAAGAATAGGCGCCTAGCGCCAAACTTGTTGCCCCAAAACGATACAAAAAACTACGCCGTGAATTTTTCATAAAAATACTCCTCTATTAAAAAAAAACCGCAGGTCAAAATCCATAAAAAAGATCAGACCCAACCCCTACTCTCTAGACTTTAAAGCGTTGGATTCGATTCCTCAAGCTCCACCGATTTGACCCTAAACCCTGCATTCACCCATACGGAATGATCGTTGATTTTTCCATCATCGGCATCTTCCACAATCAATTTGATTGTTTCTTCTCCTGCCGGAATTTCCACATTGAAATACCAGGTTAATCCCGAATTTAAAACAGGACTTTTCGCCAAAACAGTTTCACCTACCTGCACCTTAAAAATAACCGAAGCATCCGTTTTTGAATTTTCAACCCCCATTCCAGCAACAAACCGGATAAAGGATTCTTCCAACTTATATTCAAGCACGGAAGGAGCATGCGCAAAAATACCCGAGGCATACTCTTGGTCTTCCAGTACAATAGGATTTCCTTCAGAATTCACATTCTGCAGAAACTCGCCCCACCCTACGGTTGTGCTGATAGGCTCTAGGGAAGTCAGTTTCACATCAGGAAGAGGCGCAAC
>JAOZSZ010000132.1 GCA_029939385.1 Pontiella sp.
ATCCTTTCAATGGTCGACTTCGTCAACCTTGGAACCAACGACCTGCTCCAATACTTCATGGCCGCGGATCGCGATAACGAACAAGTCGTGGAATACAACGACCCCACCAACCCCGCCTTCCTATGGCTATTGAAATTTATTCTGGGCGAGGCCGAAAAGGTCGATCGCAAAAACGATGTTTCCATCTGCGGGGAGATTGCCTCGAATATGGATATGGTTCCCCGGCTATTGAAAATGGGCTATCGCTCCTTCAGCATCGCTCCCATGATGGCTGACTCCTTCCGCAGGCTATGCGCCAAAGAGATGATCCAATGATCTCCGTCGTAAAACACGCCTTAATGATTACCGGCTTTGTCGCGGTAATGATGCTGGTAATTGAATACCTGAATGTTCTGTCGCGGGGGGAATGGCAGGAACGGATTTCAAAGCGCCCTTGGGGGCAATATCTGCTAGCCGCATTTCTCGGCGCAACACCGGGTTGCCTCGGCGCGTTTGCCGTGGTGTCAATGTATGCCCATCGCCGGCTCTCGCTAGGGGCCGTGGTGGCCGCCATGATCGCCACGAGCGGCGACGAAGCCTTCGTCCTGTTTGCGATGGTTCCCCGCACCGCGTTTCTATTGACTGGACTCCTTTTCGCCATCGGGCTTGGTGCCGGGGCTCTGACAGATCTAGTATTCAAAAACAGAAAGCTCGCAAAGCTCTCCTGTGATCACAACATGGTGGTGCATGAAGAGATTCGTTGCCGTTGCTACAACCGGCATCACATAACAGAGCAATGGAAAAACTGTTCCCCCACACGCGGCACTCTGGTCCTCGCCCTGTTGCTCTTCCTCTTTGCGCTAGTTTTCGGCCAAGTTGGCCCACCCCATTGGAATTGGATTCGAATCACCCTTCTATCCACATCCGCATGCGCGCTTTTCATCGTGGCAACGGTTCCAGACCACGTCCTTGAGGATCACCTGTGGAAACACGTCGTCCGTGAACATGTCCCGCGTATCTTTCTCTGGACCTTCGGGGCTTTGCTGATCATGCACTTCCTGATTGACCGGTGGCAACTTGGTGATGTCCTAAGCAGCGGGAAATGGGTCGTACTAGGGGCGGCGGGGTTGATCGGCGTTATTCCTGAATCCGGCCCCCACCTCATCTTCACCACCCTCTACGCAAAAGATCTCGCCCCCTTCAGCGTGCTGCTAACCAGCTCCATCGTCCAGGACGGTCACGGCATGCTCCCTATGCTAGCGCACTCCCGCCGCGCGTTTCTGACCATTAAACTTATCAACCTAATCGTGGGCCTATCCATCGGAGCCCTACTCATGGCAACGGGGCGTTAACCCGTCTCTTTTTACAGAAAATAGGGTTGAAAGCCCGCATATGAGGACTATCCTGAGGATGGAGACAGCGAGGAGAATAAAGGGTCTCTGCTGAAAAACATAACCCTGTTTAGATAAAGGAGAATAGAATGAATTTAAGCAAAACGACCCAGAAGGTGCAGGAGGCAATGCAACAGGCACAGGTGAAGGCGCTGCGCTATGGACATCAGGAAATTGATGCGGAGCATGTGCTGTTTGCCCTGCTCGAACAGGAGGGCGGATTGGTTCCGCGCCTGATTGAAAGTATCGGAGCTTCCGTTCCGGTGGTTCGCGCCCAGCTGGAGCAGGCCCTTGAAAAACGCCCGCGCGTGCAAGGTGCGACGGAGGCGGGAAAATTCTACATTAGCCAGCGCCTCAACCAGCTTCTCGTCAAGGCGGGCGACGAAGCGAAGAAGTTGAAGGACGAATTTATTTCGGTGGAGCATCTACTGCTTGTGTTTGCCGATGACATCCATCTACTGAAAGAAAACGGGGTTGACCGAAACGCGGTTTTCCAGGCGTTGGAAAAAGTGCGCGGCAACCAGCGCGTGACCTCCGATAACCCGGAGAGCCAATACGAGGCGCTAGAAAAATATGGAATCGATCTGGTTGATGTCGCCCGAACGGGCAAGCTTGATCCCGTGATTGGGCGCGACATGGAAATCCGCTCGGTGATCCGCATCCTTTCGCGCAAGACCAAGAACAACCCGGTGCTGATCGGCGAGCCGGGCGTGGGCAAGACGGCGATTGTGGAGGGGCTGGCGCAGCGTATTGTGCGCGGTGACGTTCCAGAGGGGCTAAAGGATAAATCGATCTGGGCGCTGGATATGACGGCGCTGATGGCGGGCGCGAAATATCGAGGCGAGTTCGAGGAGCGCCTCAAGGCCGTGCTCCACGAAATCAAAGCCTCCGAAGGGCGAATCATTCTATTCATCGACGAGCTACACACGATTGTGGGGGCGGGAAAAACGGAAGGTTCTTCCGACGCGGGGAATATGCTCAAGCCAATGCTGGCGCGCGGCGAGCTACACTGTATTGGCGCCACCACGCTCAACGAACACCGCCTGCATATTGAAAAGGATGCCGCACTGGAGCGGCGCTTCCAGCCGGTGCTGGTGGATGTGCCGAGCGTGGAGGATACAATTTCAATTTTGCGCGGATTGAAGGAACGGTTCGAGATACACCATGGCGTACGCATCCAAGATGCGGCGCTGGTCTCCTCCGCCGTGCTGTCGGAACGCTATATTTCCGACCGCTTCCTGCCGGACAAGGCCATCGACCTGATGGACGAGGCCTGCGCGACCATCCGCACCGAGATCGATTCCATGCCCGCCGAACTGGATGAAATCACCCGCAAGGTAATGCGGATGGAGATCGAGGAAACCTCGCTCAAAAAGGAAAAGGACAACGCCAGCAAGGAGCGGCGCGAGGTCCTAAAAAGAGAACTCGCCGACCTGCGTACCGATGCCAATGCCATGAAGGCGCAGTGGGAAAATGAAAAGGGTGCCATCGAAAAAGTGCGCGAGCTACGCGGTAGCCTTGAACTGGCGCGGCAGGAATCCGAGAAAGCCGAGCGCGATTATGATTTGGAGCGCGTCGCCAAGCTGCGCCACGGCACCATTCCAGATATTGGAAAACAACTCGAAGAGGCCGAAGGCGCGATGGAGCACCGCGAGGGCGGAACGCTTTTGCGGGAAGAAGTAACCGAAGAGGAAATTGCCGAAGTCATTTCCCGTTGGGTGGGCATCCCTCTCACCAAGCTACTTGAAGGCGAACGCGCCAAACTGCTGAAACTCGACGAGGTGCTACACGAACGCGTGATCGGACAAGACGAGGCGGTGCAGGCCGTGGCCGATGCCGTGCTCCGTGCCCGCGCAGGAATCAAGAACCCAAACCGGCCGATCGGATCGTTCCTGTTTCTGGGTCCAACCGGCGTAGGAAAGACCGAGTTGGCGCGGACGCTGGCGTGGGAACTGTTCGATTCCGAAGCCAACATGGTTCGGATCGATATGAGCGAATATATGGAGAAGCATACGGTATCGCGCTTGGTCGGCGCACCGCCAGGCTACATTGGCTACGAAGAGGGAGGGCAATTGACCGAAGCCGTACGCCGCAAGCCCTATTGCGTGGTGCTGCTCGATGAAATCGAGAAGGCGCACCACGACGTGTTCAACATTCTCCTCCAAATCCTGGAAGATGGGCGGCTGACCGATTCGCACGGACGAACCGTAAGCTTCAAAAACACGATCGTTATCATGACCAGCAACATGGGTTCCACACACTTGCTCGAAGGCATCGATGCCCAAGGGCATATCAGCGATGCGGCGCGGGACGATGTGATGAAAGCCCTGCGGGCAAGCTTCCGCCCGGAATTCCTTAATCGCATCGACGAAACCGTGCTCTTCAAACCGCTGACGCTGGAGGAAATCACTAACGTAGTCGAACTGCTAATTAAGGATCTCCAGAACCGTTTGGAGCAACAGGGCATACAGCTTAAAATCGGCAAGGCCTCCGAGGAGTACATCGCCAAAGAGGGCTACGACCCCGTCTATGGCGCCCGTCCGCTAAAGCGTTTCATCCAGCAGCATCTGGAGACTCCACTCTCCCGGATGATCATTGCCGGTGATGCTGCCGAAGGCATGCAAGTGAATGTATCTGTTCAGAAAGGGCGACTTTCCCTAACGGCGGAAGAATGAAACCCTTGGAGAAAAAACAACATGAAAACCAAATTCAAAATCACGGTGATCTACGATAATCATCTGCCCGAAAACAACGCACTGAAGTCGAGTTGGGGATTTGCCTGCATGATTGAAGGGTTTGAAAAAACCATTCTCTTCGACACCGGAACCTCCGGACCGATTTTGCTCAACAACCTAGCGGTCCTTGGATTTGATCCCTCCCAAATCGACACCGTGATTATTTCGCACGGCGACTGGGATCATATCGGAGGACTCTGGTCTTTTCTGGATGCCAACTCCAACGTTGAGGTCTTCCTGCCGGGCTCACTTTCTGCACATTTAAAAGATGAAGTTCAGAACCACGGCGCACGGCTGGTTTCCGTTGGCGTAGATCGGGTTGAGGTTTGTTCCGGCGTAATGCTTAGTGGCGAAATGAAGGGGCCGCGCAACGAACAAGCCATGCTCCTGCAAACCGCCGACCGGCAGATCGTGATTACCGGCTGCGCCCACCCCGGCATTGTCGCCATCACCCAGCGGCTGGCAGAAGTTGCTGGCGGTCAGCCGATGCTCGTGATGGGCGGTTTCCATCTGAAGGGCTCCTCCGCCGAAGAAATTAAAGCGATTGCCGAAGCCTTAGAAAATCTAGGAGCCCGCTGGACTGCCCCAACCCACTGCTCCGGCGAGCTCTCCGAATCCCTCTTTGCCCAGCGCTTCGGCTCCCGCTACCTCCCGCTCCACCCCGGCTCCGTCATCACCCCTGAAAGCCTTAAAGAGTGATGGAATGAAAGAAGGAAAGATCCAACTCAAAAGCGGACATCAAATCTGGTATCGCCAG
>JAOZSZ010000007.1 GCA_029939385.1 Pontiella sp.
GCAACCCAAGTGGCTACCTTCGGTCCTTTTGGAGTGAAGAAACACGCGTCGGGCACAAGTATCAGAAGATTATCAGCCTGAGCCGGTTGACCATACACCACATTGTCATAACCGGTGTCCGCCTCAAGCGTAATAATCTCGAAGGGCTCATTAAGCTGCCCCTGGCCAAATACCGAGCCCAATAAAGCCAACTGAATAGCGATACTGCCCAAAATAATTCTCTTCATCGTATTCCTCCTCTGGATCACCTTTTTTAGAGCCTGGTTAATGGGCTATAGCTAAAATCGATGATCCCGGTTACGGATTAAGCCCCTCTTGCGCAGGGAGGGATCATCGATCCCTCCTACAACAAACCCGCAGATATTAATCCCCAGCCCAAGTTTATAATACTCCGACTATGAGTAGAATGTCCTTCATTAAAAAAGAATATTCTCTTTGGTTGAACTAGGTAAGGAGATTGGAACTTGGGGATTCGGGAATACATCCATGCAAAATTGCCCTATAAAAAAAGGTATACCGAATGTGTGCTTTTCTATCTCATTCTGGGGGGTGTAAAGTTGTGGAGCAAAGAGGAGACCAGAAAACAAAACCCTCATATTAATCAATAATAGAAGGATTTTAAGGGGTGGTGCCCAGGGCGGGACTTGAACCCGCATGACCGAAGTCGAGGGATTTTAAGTCCCTTGCGTCTACCAATTTCGCCACCTGGGCATCTTTTAATGCCGTCCCAAATAAAACGGGCTTAGCTTTATAGTGGGAGATGACTTCCATGGCAACACTCTATCCACACAAAGGAGCTATCAATTCTTCATTTAGAGGAATTCCCTAATTCATGCATCGCGGGGTTCATCAACTAATCTGTTGCATTTCCCAAAGTCTAGATGGCAAACTCTCTCAATGCTGATCATAAATACAAAAATCCATGCTCTACTCGAGTCTACAAGCCTTTTCAAGGCGACAGAGCTGGCCGCCATTCTATCTGATGCCCGCGAAAATGGGCGATCGATCTGCGAAGCCGTTCTCGCGGGTAGCGACGTAAAAGAGGATCAGTTCCTTGAAAAGCTTGCGGAAGTGATGGATCTCCCCTTTCAGCGGTTAAAAGAAATACAGATCGAAAAGGATCTCATCGAAAAACTCCCGCCGAAGGCTATCTTTCAATATAACGTGGTGCCGCTGTCTAAAGAAGACGACGGACTGAGGGTGGCAACCAATAATCCGTTCACTCCAGGATTGATCGATGCTCTTCGGCTCGCCGCCGAATGCCGAATCCGACTGGTGCTTAGCCCTGGTGAAGATATTGCTACTGCTGCAAAAAAATTCTATGGCGTGGGTGCGGAAACACTCGATCTCATGATGCAAGATGATCGCATTGATCTTGAAGACGAGGAAGGTCTGCTCAAGCAAGATCTCAGCGAACTCGACCAGGAAGCTTCCGTCGTAAAGTTTGTGAATCAAATCATTTGGGAGGCCTACAAAGACCGCGCAACAGATATCCACATTGAACCTATGGAGATGGATCTGCGCATCCGCTACCGCGTGGACGGCGTGTTACACGAAGCTCCGATGCCCCCCCAACTTAAACGTTTTCAATCCTCTGTAATCTCCCGCATTAAAGTGATGGCGAACATGGATATTGCCGAAAAACGGCTCCCTCAAGATGGACGAATCAGCGTGCGGATTCGGGGTGCAGAAATCGACGTCCGGGTTTCCACCATGCCCACCGTTTACGGTGAAAGCGTCAGCCTCCGCCTACTCATGCGAGGCGGCGGATTGGTTACCATGAAAGATTTAGGCCTAAATGAGAGTGACAGCTTACTCTTGAAAAAAATGATTACCCGCCCTCATGGGATCTTGCTCGTAACGGGACCGACCGGTTCGGGGAAGTCGACCTCCCTCTATGCTTGGCTCCACACCATTAATTCGGTGGACAAACGAATTATGTCCGCGGAGGATCCCATCGAATACGAAATGCCGGGAGTTAATCAAGTACAGATGCGGCCTGAAATTGGCCTCACTTTTGCCAATACATTACGAACCTTCCTCCGACAAGATCCTGACGTGATTATGGTCGGAGAGATCCGTGATAAAGAGACCGCCGAAATTTCAATTCGTGCCGCACTAACCGGCCACCTTGTTTTTAGTACGATCCACACTAACGACTCTGCCAGCACCATCACTCGACTGCTAGATATGGGCATCGAACCCTTTCTTGTGGCTTCATCCGTTGAAGGCATTGTGGCACAACGGTTGGTTCGTAGCCTCTGCAAAGCCTGCCGTCAACCCGTTGAGATTGATCAAGCTTTTCTGAGCGAGCACAACTTCCCAATCGAACGCCTCGCGACCGAAGGCCCCATCTACGAAGCGGTGGGATGCGACGAGTGTCGCGGCAATGGATACAAAGGCCGAACCGGAATTTTTGAGATTCTGTCCGTTACCGATGAAATTCGACCCTTGATTATTGCCCATGCTTCCGCCAACGAAATAAAACAACGAGCCGTCGCGGAACATGGAATGAAAAACCTACGCGAAGATGGCTGGGATAAAGTCCTCGACGGAGTCACCACGATTGACGAAATCCTGCGGGTCACCGAAGAAGACGATTTCGAAGAGGAATAACCAAGGCTTCTTTTATTCTGGAGGCAAAATACCTTCAGTCACAAGCTGGTCATCCATTTCCGGCGTAAGTGGAATGGGGAGAGGAGGCATTCCTGATCGAATCACTTCCATCTGATAGTCCTGCAAATTAGCACGAATTTCCTCGCGCCGCAGTCTTTGTTCTTCTGGCGAAAGCTGTGGTTCGAGGGGCTTCTCCGGCGGTCTCGAAGGGGTACGACGGAATCCCCCTCCAAATCTCCGCTGAGGTTGTTCCGCCCGCGCGGCCGCCACTTTTGCGGCAGTGGGTGCCTTAGAAAGTTCAAAGGTCACCTGATTGCCTTTGGTTAATAAAGTCGCCTGTGAGTTAGCAATATCAATTGAAAGCAACTTCATGCCCATAAAACTTTCACCCACCATAAGGGTAATACTTTTCGACTCGCCCTCCTTCGCCTTCTTATTTTCG
This sequence comes from Pontiella sp., assembly GCA_029939385.1. Taxonomy (GTDB): domain Bacteria; phylum Verrucomicrobiota; class Kiritimatiellia; order Kiritimatiellales; family Pontiellaceae; genus Pontiella. The sequence goes on from JAOZSZ010000007.1 coordinate 3,059, forward strand.
AAGCCGGCACGAATTTCGCCGCTTTCACTTTCTAATAAAAAACAGAGCCGCAATTCCTTGGCCGCTGCCTGAACCGCGTCTGCAGACGCTTTGGCCGAGCCTTCCGAAGAGGCTCCCAATAACGGATTGGCACCAAACGGCGAGCGATCCAGAATCACCTCATAGCGTTCCAGCTTATATTCCATCTCTGCCAAGCAGATTGTGGAGATGGCCAACACACTCCCGACCATCATTCCTTTGAAAATTTTCATCATATAGGTTCCCATCATTGGAAATTCCTTTTTCGAACGCTGGAAACAATGTTTCTTCACGTTCGATTCGTCAAGCGCAACTCACCTTTCCCCTATATTGAAAAACGCAAGAAACGACTGATTTATGGCCTAATAAAATCTACCCGAAGCCATCCGCCTTAAACCTTCGTTAACGCCGCCGATGCCCAAGAGGAACAGAAAGTGTTCCATTGAAAAACTCAATAATATGCCCCCGATCAATCAACCAACCCAACGGCTGCAAGGCTTCCTTCGCCTCCTCCGACTTGGGGTCGAGCGATGGATGCAGAATTTCAAGGAGGTGATGGCGGGTGGATCCGGGGTTTTCTTTCAAGAAAACAAGTACCTCGGCAATGCTATCGATAGTGTCCTCTGGTTTTACAGGGCGAGGTTTCACATGCGTAACAAAATTAATCTTTCCCGCTTTAAATAGGTGCAAATGCATATGCCGAAAAGCGGCACGCATGGCAAACGACATAGAAAGCGGGAACCGACTCTCTTTCCCCCAAACTCGTCGAATGGTATGCACAATATTTTGATCCAATAACCCTTGGGCTATTTTCGAAGGAATAATAGCCCGCGAGGTTTTTTCATACATTGACGGAACCATTTTCTTAAACTCTGCTTCTGCTTTTTGCAGAGAAATCGGTTCAGCCTCTGGATCGGACTTCAGCTTATAAACTGTTTTGTGACGGCTCTCTTCTTTCCACTTTTCAATTAAATCTTCATCGCGGAGGGTCTCAATATTTCGCTTATACTCCTCTAAGGTAAGATGTGAAAATCGCGATTGATGCAGTTCATTAAGCTTATCGGTATAGCTATGATGATTCGGTGGTCCTAACAAAATTCCGCTTTTACGACATCGTGCCACACAAATAAACTGCCCCGCAGGCGGATCGGTCTCAATCGCCTCCCGCTCATAAACATCGTTCAAATGCGTCGACAGAATATGTTCCGTCATCATCGCCTCTGTACAAGTAACGGCCTTACAACTCTTGCATTGAAACAAGACAAACTCGGGCGCATCCTTATTCACTTCAATCTTTACAAAATAGCCCTCGGAATCATGGATAAACATATTGGCTAAATCCATCAAAGGATAAGCGCGCCGCGAGTGGTGCATCTGCCGTACGAGCGAGGTCAATCGCTGTTGTTCAGGAAGGAAAGTAACACTCACGGGAAGTTCGCGGATCACCTCGCGCGGAGGACGAGAGCGTTCTGGACGGGCGCGATCAGAACGTTCTGGATGCGGGCGTCGTGGACGGTCATCACGTCGAGGAGAACGGCGGTCATCGTTCCGGTCACGTCGCCGAGGAGATTCCTTATAATTTTTCGCATCATAATGATTTTCAGTTGGCGATTTTCGCGCCCACTGAGGAACAAAGTTTAGATCAAGAATAACGTCATGAGTATCCTTCTGATCGTCCTGTTCTTGTATTTTATCTTCCATGGTCACAACCGTATGTTTAATATGTTAACGAAACCTTAGTTTAGGGAAATTTTTTTCGATTAAAAGCACGAAGCAACGGAGACATTCCCCCGATTATTACTCATGAAAGGATCCCAAAAAATAATTTTGCATGTCGATATGGATGCATTCTTTGCATCCGTTGAACAACACGACCGCCCCGAACTAAAAGGCAAACCCGTGGTCGTTGGATCGCCCCCCAACGAGCGCGGCGTGGTGGCGGCCGCCTCTTACGAGGCTCGCGAGTTTGGCATCCACTCTGCAATGCCCTCACGCATCGCCTCTCAAAAATGTCCCGAAGCCATTTTTGTTCGCCCCAACATGGCACGCTATAAAGAAGTCTCGCATACCATCATGCATATTTTCGAATCCTACACACCGCTCGTTCAACCCCTCTCCATCGACGAAGCATTCCTTGATATCACCGGCGCACAACACCTCTTTGGCGACGGCAAAACGATCGCCGAAAAAATTCGTCATGACATCCACTCCACGACCGGTCTCACCGCGTCTGTCGGTATTGCGCCCAATATGTTTCTGGCCAAACTCGCGAGCGATATGAACAAGCCTGACGGCATCACGCTCGTTCCCTTTAACCAAGAAGCCATTGAAAAATTTCTCGCGCCCCTTCCTATTCGTCGGATGTGGGGCGTTGGGGAAGTCCTGCAAAAAAAGCTACTTTCACTCGGACTGCCCTCGATTGGGAAACTCCAACAATGTGACGTTAAAACATTAGAAAAAATAATAGGTTCTTCTGCCGCAAAAAGGTTTAGCCAACTGGCCCGCGGAATCGATACCCGTGAAATTTCGCTCGAAACAAACGATAAAAGCATTTCGAACGAAACAACCTTCAAAAAAGATGCCACCGACCGCAAACAGATTGAATCCACTTACAAACGATTGATCGATCAGGTTGCAGGACGTACTCGAAAAGCAGGATATTTTATCACCACGGTACATTTAAAAATTCGATGGGACGATTTCTCAACCATTACACGCCAAACCAAGCTCGCCCTTCCTTGCCACGACGATATCACGCTAAGAGAAGCGGGGATAGCTTTGCTCGATAAACATCTGAAGAATCGTCCCGTTCGGTTGATTGGTTTTGGGGTGAGTGGCCTCACCCCAACGGATGTGCCAAAAACCCACCAACTCCATCTCTTCGAAATGCCTGACATTGCACTCCATAAAAAACGGAATCGCCTCAGTTGCGCCACTGATTCCATCAAAAAAAGATTTGGAGAGCACAGTGTCCGCCGCGGCTCAGACATGAATTAATTTTGGGACTCTTGCTCAATCGCCCATGATGGAGCACCCCATAAAAGCCAACACCATCTCCAAAAATGCGATTCGTAAAATCATCTTAGCCGTTCCGCCCAATTGACACCGCCTATGCTTCCCCCTATATTTACGCCTTTTTACGGGAGATTTTTCGATTCTATGAAAAATGAACAGACAACTGATTTAGAAAAACTACGCCACAGCTCGGCGCATGTAATGGCGGCGGCGGTTTGTCGCCTATTTGATAATGTGCAACTGGATATTGGCCCCTCAACCGATGATGGCTTTTACTATGATTTCGATCTTGCCGATCGCATCACCCCCGAAGATTTCGAGCGTATTGAAGCGGAAATGAAAACGATTGTTGAAGAAGATCTTCCCTTTGAACGCCTTGAAGTCTCGCGCGATGAAGCAAAGGAGATCCTTAAGGGACAAAAATACAAACTCCAGCGGTTGAGTGATATTCCAGAAGGCGAAGCCATCACCTTCTATAAATGTGGTGAATTCCAAGATCTGTGCCGCGGACCGCATGTTGAAAGCACAGGGAAGATTCGCACGTTCCAGCTGATGAATGTGGCGGGTTCCTATTTTCGGGGACTAGAAACCAACCCCATGCTACAACGCCTCTACGGCACGGCCTTTACCAATCCCAAGCAACTACGCCTTTACCTTAAACAGGTCGAGGAAGCCAAAAAGCGCGATCATCGTCGCCTCGCCAAAGAGCTTGACCTCTATTCTATCTCAGAAAAAGTGGGCCCCGGCTTAGTGCACTGGCATCCGAAGGGCGCGCGCATTCGTTCCATTATTGAAGATTTCTGGAAGAAAGAGCATTTCAAGAATGGCTACGATATTCTTTATACCCCGCACGTCGGCAAGGCCAACTTATGGGAAACCTCGGGTCATCTCGATTTCTATAAAGAAGGTATGTATGCCCCGATGGATGTGGATGGACAGGAATATTTCATCAAACCGATGAACTGCCCCTTCCACATTGAAATCTATAAATCTGGATTGCGCTCCTATCGTGAGCTACCGCTCCGTTGGGCCGAACTTGGAACCGTCTATCGCTACGAAAAAGCAGGAACCCTGCACGGGCTCTTCCGCGTCCGCGGCTTCACGCAGGATGATGCTCATATTTTCTGTACCCAAGAACAGATTGAAGAGGAAGTAAAAGAAGTGATCCGCTTCTGCAACATGATCTGGAAAACCTTTGGATTCACTGATGTGAAGGCCTACCTCTCTACCCGCCCCGAAAAAGCGGTTGGCGAACCGGCGCAATGGGATCAAGCCACAAAATCACTCGAAGCCGCGATTAAAGCCGAGGGGCTTCCTTACGAAATCGACGAAGGCGGCGGCGCATTCTACGGTCCAAAGATTGACCTAAAAGTGAAAGATGCGATCGGTCGCGAGTGGCAAACAAGCACGATTCAGTTCGACTTTAATCTACCCGAACGCTTCGACCTTAAATATATTGGATCCGATGGCGAAGCGCACCGTCCTTACATGGTACACCGCGCACTCCTTGGAAGTCTTGAACGCTTCTTTGGCATCCTGACCGAGCACTACTCCGGCGGGTTCCCCGTCTGGCTTGCGCCAGAACAAGTCCGCATCTTACCCCTGTCCGATGACCAGATGGACTATGCTAATGAACTTCTTTCCGAACTGCGAAATGCTGAGATCCGTGCAACGATCGATAAAAAGCAGGGAAAATTAAATGGGAAAGTTAAGAACGCTCAACTGGACAAAGTGCCATATATGCTTATTATCGGCGGCAAGGAACAGGAGAACAGCCAAGTTGCTGTGCGCCACCGCCTCAAAGGCATGAAGGGCGAATGCAGCTTGGAAGAATTTATCGCACAACTTAAAAAAGAAGAGTTGGCAAAAACAATCGTAGACATGGAGGTCTCAGATTAGCAGGCAATATAGAGGAAGACAGCAACGGGAACCGCAGACTCGGATTAACCATCGTATTCGTGTGCCAGAAATCCGCGTAATCGATCCACACAGCGAACAGCTCGGCATCATGAAAACCGGCGAAGCCTTGCGGCTCGCTGACCAATATGGATTGGATCTCGTGGAGATTTCTCCCACCGCCAAGCCGCCCATATGCCGGATTATGGATTTCGGTAAATATAAGTACGATCAGGAAAAGAAGAAAAAAGAGCAGAAGAAGCACCAAGTGCAAACCAAGCTCAAGGAAGTCAAATTCCGCGTCAATGTGGGGGATCACGACTACGACACGAAAATGCGCAACCTCAATAAATTTATTGAGCACGGCGATCGTGTAAAAGTTTCGCTCATGTTCCGAGGTCGTGAGAATGCTCATCGTGAACTTGGATTTGAAGTCATACAACGCATTATTAAGGATTCCGCAGAAACCACCACCGTCGATCAGGTGCCACGCCTCCAAGGTCGTTTTGTACATGCCATCCTCGTGCCGAAAAAGACCCAGAAATAAATCATTATAAAAAACCCAATCCAGGTAACCTGCATGATAAATCATCATTTAACACGGTACCGAGGGGGATTTAAAAAAAGAGCGATCCACCCTCTGGTGTTCGCTCTTTTTTTATGCTCTACCCACTTTTCTCAAGCCGCCAGCAACTGGGTAGACGGTGTTGCCTATGGAACCAACTATTCTGATATGGCAACCGCCACAGTCATCAGCTCAGTGATCGATGGCGACGGCAACTTGGACATTGGCTTCCAAGGCACTAGTAGCATTGTCCTGAGCAACGATATTAATGGCACCCTATTCATTCACAGCGGATCTTCAAACCTAACCATTACAGCCACCAATGCCACGGTCAGTAGTTGGCAGGATTCTGTTCTTTCCATAATCGGGGGAACCAATCTGACCATCACCGGCGGCAACTTTATCGGCCTGCAGGGAACCAATGTTTTTGAGTATCCCCCCATTCCAGGGCAGGGCTCGCAATATGGCTATGCCACTAATGCCGCCGTGGGAGGATGGATCAACGGCGTTCAAACCGGAACCTTTTCCAATACGCATTTTGAAGGCACCACCTATAGGCCGGTTGCACACCTTTTGCTTGGCACAGATGCCTTGGTGATCAACAACAGCTCCAACCTTGTGATCACCGGAGCGGACTCCGAATTTATCGGCGGGGATGGAGGCGACATCTATTCCGCGAGCAACAACGCATCTACTTTTGGCGGCAGAGGGCTTGTCGTGAAAAACTCCACCCTATCCATCAGCAATGGCACCTTCCACGGCGGCAGCACGGGCGATGCCGTGGCGGGGAATAACTACGATTCTCTTTCCATCGGCGGCGATGGAATCTATGCCACCAACTCCACTCTCGAAATCCACGGCGGCACATTTATCGGTGGTAATGCAGGGAACGCAATGATTAACCGCGGCGGGGCCGGCGTGTTTGCTATTAATTCGGATATCACCATTGAGGGAGGAAGCTTCAACGGAGGCACGATCAATGCCAACGCCTACTTCGGACTTTTTAGCCGCGCAACCCTAGGCGAAACCAACAACCTCATCCTGAGCGGAGGCACCTTCAACACACTGGGCTTTGATGGCGAAGGCACCCAATACCTAACCGGAAGCAATAGCCTATCGGTTACCGCTGGTGTGTTTCAATATGATGGAACCCTGATCGTTACCAACCTGACCGATGCCCCATTCCAAACCAACACCGTCAACCAAGGCACCATGCGCTTCGTTAGGGATTTTGAGCTGGCAGATAATGGAATCTTCCACCTTGCCTCCCATGATAGCCATATTGACTTCTCCCAGAACTTCACGGTTTCTTCGGGAGCGACGATCTGGTTCACGGCCACCACAAATGGTGCGGGATTAATCACCGCCGACGAGATCCATTTTGAAACCAACTCCACGCTAGCCATTGCCAACAACATCATCGGACTTCCAGTTGGAAGCGCCATCACCAACTCCGTAATCAACGCATCATCCGCAATCTATGCCGGAACCAACTTGGCAACATCCGCCAACTTCACTAACACCGTCAACATCGTTGGAATGATCGAAACCCGAACCGGTCTCACCGATATCCTGCTAGACGGAAGCACAACCCTAAGCTTGCACTTCGCCACCAAGCCACTGGCCGAATACTGGCAAGCAACGGGCGACTTTGCGCAACTGGCCGATGAACTCGACACCATGACCAACCAAAATAGCGCACTGTTGGCCAAAATCGATGAAATCGATCTCGCGGCGGGTCATAATGTTTCCGGCCCTCTAATGGAAGAAACCTACTTCACCACGTTCAACACCTTTCAGACCTCGCTTCGAGGTTTACAAGCAGCACTGGGTCAGTCCTCCGCACGCGGAGCAGAATTTCGCGAAGAATTAAAACTCATTCCTCCGGGAGCCAAAGGGCCTGAACGAAAAAATGAACTGCGCGGCTGGGCAAAGTACTATGGCCAATTCTACAATCATGATGCCGAGGGGTTGAACCAAGCCTACGACACCACGTTGCACGGCGGCGTATTTGGAATCGATAAAAGCCTCGGCAACCTGCTTCTTGGAATCAGCGGCGGATCAGGCCGCTACTCCACGACAGATAATAACGATGGAGAGGAAGAAATCACCGCCTACCACGGTGCCCTCTATGGAACCTACGGAATGGATCGCGCCTATTTTGATGTGGGAATAGCTTATGGATTCAATCAAGTCGAAACACAAACTAGCGAACCTTTCGTCCTTAATGGCGAGTTCGATGCTCAAGTGATGAGTGCCTATCTTGGTGCGGGCTACGACTTGATCGACACCCAAGGCGGAACGGTATTCACACCAGAAGCTTCTATCCAATATTCAACCTACAAGCAGGATGCTTACTCCGAAACCGGCACCATCGCAGTGCCTCGCAATATAGATGCCTTCGACGCCGATTCGCTTCGGAGTAGCCTTGGAATGAATGTATCTATGCTCAACACCACCGCGCTCGAAACCTTTGGTTTTAAACTCGATGGCCGCGCCCACTGGCTTCATGAATTTAATCCAGAACCAGATCACCTCTCCTTTAGCCTCGACGGGGGAAGTAATAACTACCAGCTGACCTCACCGATGCTCGACGAAGAGCTCTTCCGGGTTGGCTTTGGCTTCTCCTTTTTCAACACCTTGCGCAACAAGCCCAAGAACGTCCTGTTCCGAATCGACTTCGACGAACTCTTCGGCGACGGCTTTAACTCCCACAACCTCTCCGCCAAAGTGGTCTACGCATTTTAGAATAAGCGGAAGGGGCAACCGTCCCCCGCTGCCTATCCAAACAATAGATTCCACAGATCTAGTGTTTTTTCTTCTTAAACGCTGTTATTCCCCGCGTTTTACTTTTAAGATCTCTGAAGATTGAAACGGAGTCATTCATTCCAATCTGGCATGGCATCTGCGTATGTAAGGGGATGTTTATCTCAAACCATTAAGGGGAAAGTTATGAGTAAGTGGATTAAAACAGCTAGATGGATCTGTATCGCATGTGTGCTCGGCGCATCAGGAACCCTCTTCGCACAAACCGATCATTTTATCGAGAATCAGCGCTATGTCGTCGGAATTAATGATTTTTCGTGGGGCGATACCTATGTTGGCAAAACCACTTCCGATAACGGATTAATTCTCGCTGAACATATTGACGGAACCACGACCAACGACGTTAAGCTGACCGTCAGCTCCCTACAAATCGGCTCCGATACCAACTCGGGCAACTATGTTGACATCTTCAAGGGTGGGCAATTGGATATCGAGGGAGACCTTATCATCCTAAACACCAATGTCGGCGAGGGCTTAACGATCCGCGACCAAGGCACTTTATTCATAAAATCGGACTTTGATGCCGATATGGCTGGATTTAACTATGACTCTGGAGCGCGGCTACATGTAGGCGGATCCGTCACTAATTTAGATCGCATTGAAGACGGACTGAACTTCACGCTAACGGGTGAAAATGCAACATGGAACTTTGCATCTACCAACCTGATTATCGGCTCAACAAGTGATGCCAACAGCGTAGCTATTTCCAACCAAGCCAACTTTGAAATCGAAAACATTTTAATCGGTTCAAGTGGCACAGTAAGTAATGGTTTTATTATAACGGATGGCGGGCGGGCCTTTGTTCTCAACAGCATTACGAACATGGGTACTGATAGCTTCATACAGATCACAAATTCCGGCATCCTCGCGGTAGATTTTGATTTTGATGCCGAGCAGAACAATGTTGCTCTTGAAGAAGGTGGCATTCTTGAGGCTCACCAAAATTTAATTTTCCATGGCATCACCAATGGCGGCGGTGTGATTATGACGGGCACCAATGCCAACTGGTCGAATCTTAGTGGATCAACCCTCCTGATCGGCCCAAACACCGATGAAAACTTCCTCCTCATCACGGATGGAGCCACCGTTAGAGCGGAGAATATTCAACTTGGCGGATCAACCAACATAAACAATGAAATCCTTATTACCGATGGAGGAAATCTCATCCTTGAAAATATAGGATCGACTGTTTCCGACACCAATACCATTGAGATTACAAAGGGAGGAAAATTAACCTTACTGTCCGATTATGATTATGGACTCAATGCGGGAAATTTCTACTGGCACGATGGCGGTATTATTGAAGCGCAAGGCGCCGCTCCTATATTCGGCTCATGGACCATCAATGATGAATATATTGAGAATGGAAAACTTTTCCTTAAAAATGGGCAGACTTTGATTCTGAATGGTTCAGGCGCTAACTGGTCTGCATTCAGTGACAATCTTCACATCGGCGATCTATCCCCCGACAACCACCTCATCATTACCAATGGAGCTTGGGCAGATGTAAACAGCGCTTCGATTGGCGATTTTAAATATGGAAACTTCGGAGGGGAAGGTGGCAACCATAACTCTATCCTCATCACCGGAACCAATTCATTGCTGGATAGCGTCACCTATGTAGCGATCGGAGGAACGATCGATAACGGCATCTGGTACGAGGGCGGCATCAGCAACAGCATTACCGTAAATAATACCGCAAAACTTAAAGTCGGAACCACGCTTCACAACCGTAACACCACGGGAACTAGCGGCCTAAATATTGGCCCCGGCAGCAGCGTGGAGGCTCAAGACTACTACCAAGCTAACGGCGCATTCCTGAATATTTATACCGATGCATCAGGAACCAACGCAGGATTATTGCGGGTTACCCATACCGCCGAGTTCGAAGCTGGAGCACAAGTTGGATTCGATGCCGTCGCCGCGTTAACCATTAATCAAGTATACACTAACCAAATCGTCGAATCTGGCACACTGATCGTCGGCGGCGTCACCAATGCCACTGATTTAAGCGCGTTGGAAAATCTCGGTGGATCGCTAGTCAATTATGATCTATGGGGAACGAATCAAAATATCTATGCCACATTCACCCGCCGTTCAATCTCTGATGGAAGTGGCTTTGAAGAAGATAGCATGCTTGACCTGATTGGCCAGGAAATCGATCGGCTGGCCGCGACAGGAAATGCTGCGGCATCAAATCAAGTGGAGATCCTCTCCAACATGGGTAGCGATCTAGAGCGAAAACTTCAAATGGAGCAAATGTATTCCTATAGCATCCCCACCTATATGCACAACCAAGGTGTTTTTAGTGGGATCGATCAGGTTCGGGCTCGTGGGTTGTCTGCTCGCGAACCTTCCAAAAAGAAAACCCGGTCCAAGCCTAAGGGAGCCGCGGGGCCGCATACTGAAGACCAAGGGTTACAAGGCTGGGCGAAGGTCTATGGTAGTTTTGGCAATCGCGACAAAGATGCTGGATCAGGCTTCGTGGATGGCTACGATGCACAGACCTACGGAACCGTCGTTGGATTAGATCAGGCTTTCGGCGAGTGGCTGTTTGGTATTGCTGGCGGATATGCCGGATCTATGCTCGACGGGGATAATGGCGATGAGAGCGATGCCTCCACTGGCTATGGAATTCTCTACGCCAACTATGGCACAACGGATTGGTTTGGTGACCTCGTCCTCAGCTACGGTCTGACGGATATGGATAACACCTCTGGTACCGCTTTTGATGTGACGTCCAGTACGAAAGCCTCCCATTCCATGTTTTATATTGGCGGTGGGTATCAATTCGAGGACAAGCCTTCTGGCGCCCTATTCCGCCCATTGGCCGGTCTTCAAGTCAGTCTGTACGATCAGGATGCCTATACAGAAAAATCCTCCAACGCCATTGTCAAGGACGTAGAAGCCTACGACCGATGGAGCTACCTGTCCACCATCGGTGCATCGCTGATCTTCCCAAAGGAAGGCGAAAAAGTAGATATGGAACTCCAATTGCGTGCCTACTGGCTGCATGAGTTTAACGATGATGAGGAAAAGGTCGGCTACATCATGGGAACCCAGCCTGGCCAGTTCGTGTTGCGCTCCCCAGACTCGGATGTTGGCCAGCTCGGCGTAGGTTTTGTCACCAAAGGAAAAACGGCGTGGCAACTGCGTGCGGATGTCGACGTGCAGCTCAGCGAAACCTTCACCTCCACCACCCTCAGTGGGGCTCTACTCTACGAATTTTAAATCGTAGCCGCCCACAAAAAACCCCGTCTGCAATCAGGCGGGGTTTTTGTTTTCGTAGCATGGGGTTGCCACTCCACTGGAAACGGGCAGGATGCCCGTTTTACGCCTACCCCTCCGCCTTCTTAACGGCGGCGGCCACGAAGGCCTTAAATAACGGATGCGGGTTGACGGGTTGGGATTTAAGTTCGGGATGCGCCTGCGTCGCAACAAACCAAGGATGATCGGGGAGTTCGATCATTTCGACCACACCGATATCAGGATTAATTCCCGAAAGCACCATCCCTTTTTCTTCAAGTTGCTTGCGATAGTTATTGTTAACCTCGTAACGGTGACGATGGCGTTCTGAAATGTTCTTCGTACCATAGGCGGCGAAAGCCTTGGTATTTTCTTCGAGAATGCAGGGACACGCGCCGAGGCGCATGGTCCCGCCTTTCTCTTCTACCGTCACCTGCTCTTCCATCAGGCAGACGACCGGATGTTCGGTTTTTTCGCCGCGCTCTTCGTCGAACTCGGTAGTATGGGCGCCAGCCAAGCCGCAGACGTTACGGGCGAATTCAATCACCGCACACTGAAGGCCAAGGCAGATCCCCAGAAAAGGAATATTATTTTCGCGCGCATACTGCGCCGCGAGAATCTTACCTTCCATGCCGCGCGAGCCGAAGCCGCCGGGAATGAGCACACCGTCGACGGTATCGAGAATGGATGGATCCTTTTCGATATCCTCGGCGGCCATCTTAACAATATCGACCGCATAGCTGGAGGCGTAGCCTCCGTGATAAAGTGATTCGTAAATTGATTTATAGGCATCCTGCAATTCAGAATATTTCCCAACCACTCCAATCCGCACCGCGCCTTTTGGATTTTTTATGATATCAATCAGCTCTTCCCAATCCGTTAATGGCTTCGAGGGCGTAACAATGCGGAAGCGATTTAAAATAATTTCATCCAGTCCGGCGCGAGCGAGCACCAGCGGGATTTCATAGATCGAGGTTTCAACATCCTTCTCCACAATCACGCAGTCTTTCTGCACGTTGCAGAAAAGCGAAAGCTTATCGAGGTGCTCTTGCTGGAGGTCGACTTCGGTGCGGCAGACGAGGACATCGGGCATGATGCCGATCTCGCGTAGCTTGGCCACGCTCTGCTGGGTCGGCTTGGTTTTTACCTCTTTTGCTGCCGCGATGAACGGGACATAGGTGAGATGGATGAACATCGAATTGTCGCGCCCGACTTCTAGAGCCAATTGACGGATAGCTTCAAGAAAGATTAAACCCTCAATATCCCCAACCGTACCGCCGAGCTCGACGAGAATGACGTCTGGATTTTCATCTTCCAGCGCCCGGATACGGTCTTTGATCTCGTTGGAAATGTGCGGGATCATCTGGATGGTGCCGCCGAGGTAGTCACCGCGACGTTCTTTGCGGATCACTGATTCGTAAATTTGGCCGGAAGTGTAGTTGTTGTTGCGCGACATTTTGGTGCGCACAAAACGTTCATAGTGGCCCAAATCCAGATCGGTTTCTGCACCATCTTCGGTGACAAAAACTTCGCCGTGCTGAAATGGACTCATGGTACCTGGATCGACGTTGATGTATGGGTCTAATTTCATCATGGTGACACGCAGACCGCGTGCTTCAAGGAGGGAAGCCAAAGAGGCTGCCGCGATGCCCTTTCCAAGTGATGAAACCACGCCCCCTGTGACAAATACAAATTTAGTCATGTTGGGTGAAATAGTTATGCTCAGAAAGGACGTGTATTATAGCCGATGCCCTATTTACATGGCAACCATTCAAGGGTCA
>JAOZSZ010000133.1 GCA_029939385.1 Pontiella sp.
CGGTGATGTCGTCGAAGGTTTCGTTGATCCCTTCGTTGACGTCGAGCTGGCCGAGCTCGCGCATGCCGGGGGTATCGATGACCAAGGCTCCATTATCGAGCGTGATGAGCTCTCTCCAAGTGGTGGAATGCAGCCCCTTTCCGTCTTTTTTGCGGACGGGCAACGTAAAAAGATAATCCTCTTCACCCAGCAGGTTGTTGAGTAACGTCGTTTTGCCAACGCCAGAGGAGCCAATGATGCAGTAGGTTTTCTCGGGGCAGAACAGAGCCATAACTTTTTCAAGTCCGCAGTGATCCGTATTACTGAATGCGAAGATCTGCGCATTCGGCATCCGCTCGCGAACCTCGGCCACAACTTGCTCAAGCTCGGCGGCGGAGAGCAGGTCGCTTTTGCTCAACAAAACAATCGGCTCAATCCCGCTTTCATTCACCATCACCAGATAGCGCTCCAGCCGTTGAAGGTTATATCCTGGCCCGAGGGTTTGCATGATGAAAGCGGTGTCGATATTGGCGGCGATGAGTTGGTAGAGAACGGTGCGGCCCGCCGTTTTACGTTTGAGTTCCGACTGTCGCTTGAGCACTTCTTGAATGGTCCCAAAGTTTTCGTCGTCAAAATCTTTCACAAGCACCCAGTCTCCAACGGTGGGATAATCGAGTTTCGACTTGGCTTGATGCCGTAAGCGCCCCGTGGTCTTTGCTTTACGGGACTCTTCGCCATTGGAAACTTCGCAAGCGCCTTTGTGCACCGCCGTCACTCTTGCAATCGTTAAATGGGGGGTATGATTCGGATCCATCTGATCACGGAACCATGGGCTGAAGCCAAATTCTTCCAGAGTCATTTTATATTTCCATTTTCAAGCATAGGAAACTTGTACCATGAAACCGAAAAATCACAAACCAAGACTTCCGTGGAAGCCTTATCTTCCCGAAAAAGAAACCCTCCCAAATCAACCGATCACGCGAGAGGATGCACTAGCTAACTGCGGGATGAGGGGCAATCTCAACGATCACATCATCGCCATAATAATCTTTAGCCTCTTCTTCTAATCGCGCGCGAACCTCTTCTTTGGTTCTGCCCAAAAAAGGTAGCAACCCCGGAAGGCATCCCAGAAAACCTTTTGAGTTCTCCCTGCAAATATACCCTTCGGAAAGTTGCATCCCGTGAATGGGGTGAACAATGATTTCTTCTATTGTGTAGTCTTTTATCATAACCGCCTCCCTCTAGAGGTGGTATATGCCTCGGAGCGCGCGGAAGCAACTCCTTTTAAGACCTATTTCTCTCGGTCAAAACCCCCATATAAAAAGAGCTTTTTTAGCAAAAAAGAACTTCGCAAGGCACACGAACCCGGGGCCGCGCCCAAGACCATATAGGGCGGGCCCACTTATGCTCCATCGGAGATGGTTTTGTATTTTTCGTGAATAAGGTTCTGAATATCTGTTTTGATTCTCAGGGCCTGTTAAGCCTCTGTTTATGCTTCCAATTAGACGGCCCCCTATCCTATCGTAGGGCTTCAAAAGGAGCTTTCTCATGGAACAAATCAAAGCCGCCATTCGAACCATCCCCGACTTCCCAAAGCCAGGAATCCAATTCAAAGATATTACCCCTCTACTCGCCGACGGCGACCTGTTCCGCCAAACCATCGATGCTTTCAAGACGCGCCATGCCGACCAAGAGATTGATGTTGTCGTTGGAATTGAGGCGCGGGGTTTTATTTTTGCCTCCGCCCTCGCCTATGCCCTCGGCGCGGGAACCTGCCTCGTACGCAAACCCGGAAAGTTGCCACATACCGTCCATCGGCAAACCTATGACCTTGAATATGGAACCGATGCGGTTGAAATTCACTCCGATGCCTTCCGTCCCGGCCAAAAGATTCTGATTATTGATGATGTGCTTGCCACCGGGGGAACCGTTGCCGCGACCATCCAATTGATTCAATCCCACTTTGATGTCGAAATTACTGAAATCAATTTTCTACTGGAGCTGGTCTCTCTTGGGGGGCGCAAAAAAATCCCTTCTTTGCCGGTTCACGCCCTTATTCGGTATTGATTCCCCAATATAGGCTCCGCCTTCACGCAATATGTAGCATGAAGGATTTCGACATCTCCACGTCCTTTTTTGTGGTCTTTATCTCTCGGTTCTTTATCATCCAAAACCATGAAAATTACCCTTCTATTCCCTCTATTAATTGCCCTTCTCTCCAGCAGCTATGCCAATGAAAGTATTTTATTGCAGCGAATCGTGGCGTTGGAAAAAAAAGTGATAAAACTGGAAGAGAAACTCGCTCCCGTGCTGGAAGAAGAACGAGTCAAAGAAATCGTAAAAACCCAGCAGGCACAAGCCCTCGAACGAATCATGATCGATGGCGATCTCTACGCCCGTCACGATCTGCAAATTATTGAGAAACTTTACCAAACCGCCAACGAAGACTGGAAAGGTGAAAACGTCATAAAAGCCGTCGATCTATTGATCGAGCGTTATCCCCAGGCGAATCGTACGGGGATTGCGGCCCTAACCCTTGCCCAAACCTCCGAGGGATCCTTACAGATCGAGTTACTCAAAAAGGCCATCGGCCCGTTTAGTAATTGCTACTATTCCAACGGGGTTCAAGTAGGTCCTTATGCCCGCCTCTACCTCGGTATGCTTTACAAAAAAGAAGGAAAGGAAGAGAAAGCCAACTCCTTATTTAAAGAGCTTCGCGCGCAGCACCCCAACGCCATCGATCACCACGGCCAACTCCTCTCCTCACATCTTGAAGGGATGGAGTAGAACGCAGCTTCCTGCCCATTATCCCTAAGCGTCGAAACTCGTGGCCAAATACAGTTCCTCCACCTTCGTACGCGCCCAAGGAGTTTTGCGCAGAAATTTTAGGCTCGATTTAACGCTCGGCTCCCAGTTGAAACACCGAATATCAATTTCGCGCCCCATCTCATCCCAGCCATAGTGATCGACGAGTTTAATTAATAGCTTTTCCAGCGTAATTCCGTGTAGCGGATTGTTGGGTTGTTCGTTCATAGAGAGGCATCGTGCCTGATTCCCGTTGAATCAGCCAGTCAAACCGCTAGGATGCACAAATTATGGATTAAAAAGGGGTCGACCTCCGGCGAATCATCAAGGCAGTACCGCAGGCAACTCGCCTGCTTTATTAAAGAGAGGATTTTTTAATGGCATGGACAGGTAAAATTATTGGCGGGGTTCTCGGTTCATTTATCGGCCCGTGGGGCACCGCAATCGGTATTGGCATCGGGCATCAGTTCGATAAAGGGGCGTCGCGTGTACAGACCGCAAGCATGGTAATGCAGGTCGCCTTTTTCGGCTGTCTGGCCAAAATGGCAAAGGCCGATGGGAAAATTACGGAATCTGAAATCCGGACGATCGAACAAATTATTACCCGCCTCGGCTATACCCCACAAATGCGCGAAGCCGCCATCGAAATTTTCCGAAAAGCTAAAGACGATCCCCACACCGCCGCCGACTATCTCAACCAACTCGCCAGCGTGATCCAATTTAATCCTCAAATTGCCATGACCTTCCTTTCCGCGTTACACGCTGTGGCACAGGCCGATGGACTGATCCACCCAAATGAACGCGAAATTCTCCTGCAGGCCGAGCGGGCTTTCCGCCTGCGCCCCGGCACCGTCGATGCCCTATTAGGTGGAAGAAATACAAACCAGCTGGATGCCGCCTACAAGGTTCTTGAAGTCACATCGGGAATGTCTGATGCCGAAATCAAAACCGCCTATCGCCAGAAATGTATTGAATTCCACCCCGACAAACTCGCCTCCAAAGGCCTGCCCGCTGAGTTTATGAAATTTGCCAACGATCAGCTCTCCAAGGTCAACGAAGCTTACGAAACTATCAAAAAAGCCCGCACCTAACGCGCCGCCTATCAAAGCCCCGTATCGTATCAACCTTTCCGAAACCGTAATGAAAGTTCCAAAACAACTCCAAGATTTGATCGCCGACGGACTGGTGGACGAGGTCCTCCGGCAACTGATGAGCGGCAAGGAGGCGACCATCTTTATCGTCCGCTGCGGCTCTGAAATTCGCTGTGCCAAGGTGTATAAAGACGCCTCCAAACGTAGCTTTAAAAAAGCGGTGCAATATCGCGAAGGCCGCCACGTGCGTAACAGCCGCCGCGGCCGGGCGATGGCCAAGGGATCCAAGTTCGGAAAAAAAGAACAGGAAGAAATCTGGCAAAATGCCGAAGCGGACGCCCTTTTTCTTCTCACTCAGGCCGGGGTCCGCGTTCCACAGTCCTACGGATGCTTCGAAGGGGTGATGCTCATGGAATTAATCACCGATGCCGAGGGCGGCGTGGCCCCCCGACTAAACGACGTCACCATGATGCCCGAACAGGCTCGGAAAGACCATGCAACTGTAATGACACAAGTCGTCCGCATGCTTTGTGCGGGAATCGTGCATGGTGACTTATCGGAATTCAATGTGCTGCAGGACGAAATCGGCCCCGTTATTATTGACCTGCCGCAGGCCGTTAATGCCGCGGGCAATAACAATGCCCAAGCTATGCTGGCCCGCGACGTCAATAATATGACCGCATACTACGGCCGTTTTGCTCCCGACCTGCTCAAAAGCAAACATGCCAAAGAAATCTGGGCGCACTATGAAGCCGGCACCCTCGCCCCCGACACCAAACTCACCGGCCGCTTTAGGGAATCCACCAAAAAAGCCGATGTGAAGGGCGTGCTGAACGAAGTGGAATACGCCGCCAAAGAAAATCAAGAACGCCTGCGGCGGCTCCGCGAACGGGATCTCCTGGAAAAAGAACAGCATCCCGAGCGCCCACGAAAAAAGAGAAACGGAAAAAACCACCGCCACCGCAAGCGCCGATGAAATCACT
>JAOZSZ010000134.1 GCA_029939385.1 Pontiella sp.
GGGAGAGACTCAACATCACTTGACTCATGGCTCCAAGGACAATGGATTCCATTTTTCCTCGCCCATTATTGGCATAGAGTACGTTATGAGTGGGGCGGCTGAAACCCAGCAAATCCGAAGTGAGCTGGCGGTCGATCGGTAGCGGCACACCGTAGGAGGCGGCGGAACCGAGCGGGCACTGATCATTTAATCGATACGCATTAATCAGCTGAATGCAATCATCCAGCAGGCTCTCCGCGTGGGCGGTGGCCCACAAACCAACCGACGACGGCATGCCGGGTTGCATATGTGTTCTTCCAACCATCGGAACGGCTTCATGCTTTTTACCAAAAGAAGTCAGTACCGAAATAAGTGGGGTGGCCTCGTCCAGTGTTTGAAGAATTTGCTCCTTCGCATAGAGACGCAAATCGACGGCAACCTGATCATTACGACTACGACACGTATGAATCTTCTTCCCGAGATCCCCTAATTTTTTAGTAAGCGTACGCTCAACAGCAAGATGCACATCCTGATCGGCCAACTTAATTTTAAATTTATCCTTCTGAGCAAGCCGAATAATTTCAACCAACGCCTTAATGACCTGCTTTCGCTCAACCTCGGTAATGAGTTTGGGTCGTCCCCCCATCTTTGAAAGCATGGTGACGTGCGCGGCCGTACCGATGCAGTCGACGTGAATGAGTGCGTGATCCAGCTCAACATCGCGACCGGCAGTGAAGGTCAGGGTTTCATTATTAATTTTTCCAACCGTAGTTTTCTGTGTTGCCATAATTATACCTCGCTTAAAAAGTCCAGAAATTTAACCACGAATAGACGCGAATGAACACGAATAAATCCTATTCGTAAATATTCATTTTTTAGGCCGACCGGTGGATTCCAAAAGAAGGGTCACCGGACCGTCATTAAGAAGCTCAACCTGCATATCAGCTCCAAATATTCCAGCCCGTGTTCGGACGCCCCATTTTTCCAATTCTTGAACGTATTCATTGAACAATACTTCACCCTGTACAGAACGGGCGGCTTCAACAAAACTAGGGCGATTCCCCTTTGTACAATCCCCATAGAGCGTAAATTGACTCACCGCTAAAACCTGACCCCCAACCTCATTGAGCGGTCGGTTCATCTTTCCCTCTTCGTCTTCAAAAACACGAAGTTTAGCCGTTTTTCCTGCCAAATGATGAGCATCAAAAAGGGTGTCGCAATGCGACACCCCTACAAAAACCAGCAGACCTTGGTTGATTTTGGAAACACACGTTCCATTCACCGTTACCGAGGCCTGCTTTACGCGCTGGATCACCAGCCTCATCGTTACTCCGTAACGTGCGAAATACGGAAGGCGGGAAGGCGGTTGAGTGCCGCGGCCACTTCATAACGCCGAGGGCGTGCCAAATTGCCACATACATCGCGGACAAGGGTATTGAGCCCTTCATTACTAAGATCACGGTCAACGAGGTCGAGGATTTCACGGATGGGATAACCTTCATCCATATAACGAAGCTTCGCGTAGTAAAGCACAAACCCGATCGCTCGTGCTTGATCAACGTCAGCAATCTGCTTAATCGCCGAGAGATCAATCAATGAACGTCCAAACTGCAAGACGTCAACATCATCCGTACAGATCACAAGATCCTCACGACCAATACTGGGGTCGATGGAGCTTGGCATCGCCCAACGTGAACGACTCAGTATGGCACCCATATTCACATTATCATTTACAACAGAGGAGGGAACAATCTCCAGCGCCTTAGCCTCTTCAGTAATATCGGTGACAACAAAGTTTTCTACTTTCAAAATCCGATCGGCGATCGGAATAAACTCTGCAACCAGACTGCTTCCGGCCACAAGCATTGAGATACCCAATTCATCAACCATCTGACGAGCACGTGCGGCTAGGGTGTTGCGGCTGGACTCTCCCAACAAAGAGCTTACGCGAGTGTCGGCAGATAGGAAGGTGGAGGAGGAAGAATGCTCATCAAAAATAAGCACACGTGCTCCCGCCTCAAGCGCCTCAACGGTTGAAGCCGCTTGCGAGGTAAACGAACCCGCAGCAGGGGTTGAATAAGCCGATGGATTCCCTCCATCGGGAAGCTTAACGGCAAACGCTGAAATATCTACCTGTTGAATAGAACGCCCCGCCTCAGATCGAACATTCACCGCATCGGCCACCGTGACAACACTTTCGCGACCATCGCCTGGAATATGATTATAGATGCCTTGAGCAATCGCATTCATAACGTCAACACGGCCACTATTAGATTCGCCAAGAACCAATGTAAGACCACTCTGAATCCCGAGTCCACGCACAACGCCGCCATGCGGAACTTCAACTTCTTCAATCAGGCTTTCATCAATTTCAATAGGAATTAAATGTTCATAGTCAGGAGCATCGCCGCCAGCGACTCGGGAGATCAAAGCGCCTTCACCCACAAAGCTCACCCGACCACTCGCAGCCAAGTATTGGCGCAGACGATCCGAATCTTCCATGTTATTAACAAAACGATCCGCGTCTTCCATATCCAAGTTACAATAGAGCAAACTATTACTAATAATTTCCGGCAAATCTTCGAAGAAGGTTTGTTGAGCCATTTCACCATCAATAGAGATCACCACTTCCCCATCGATAATAATTTGCTGAATCGGAAGAGAAATCTGAACATGAACTTCAATATATTCTTTCGTCAGTTGTAACGCATTGCGCGGGAGTATTTTTTGATTAGGCGAAACGGAAAGAATATGACGACGGGCAATCCCATTACGGTCATAATTAGCCGCCGCATCAATATTAGAGGCCAAACGACGAAGGAGAAAATCTTCCATGGCCGTACGGCGCACGGGAGAATCGAAGAGATATTCGGGGATCTCGGCAATGGTCTGCGGAATACGAATACTGAAAACAGGTTGATCCGTCTCATTCCCTTCTAAATTAATTTTTGCACATTTGATAACATAGCGGGTGAAATCAAAGTCACCAACCAGTTGCACATATTCGGAAGACGGCTGACCATCGAGTTCAGCCAAGAGGTTATAAAATTCCTTCTTATCCTTCATAGTCCACTTTTCCTTGTTTCACGTTATTAAAATTCGCAATTGACCGATTACTGTGCCTTTTTTGTCGGCTTTTTGGAAGCGGTCTTTTTATCCTTTTTAGCTGACTTTTCTTTAGGTTGATCAGCCAAAGCATCCTTCTTATAGTCGCTACTACGATAATCCGTTTCGTAAAAACCCGACCCCTTAAAAAGAAGCCCCGCTCCGGCACTAATCAGACGATTCACCTTACCATTACACTTTAAACATACCGAAATCGGCTCAGCAGACATACTATGAAAAGCTTCAAAAGAATCTCTGCATTCAGAACATTCATACTCATAGGTTGGCATCGCAAGTCCCTCTCAACATTAAAAACCCACGAAATCTACCCGATTCCTCCTTATTGTCAAAACATTCTGGACAAGGCATTTCACACGACTAATCTAATCTTTTTAGAATCTACGGAGCCCCGCTCATGAACTTTGAATTCGCCTCTGCTCAACGTATTATTTTTGGATCAGGCCAACTCTCCAAACTGCCCACACTCATCAAAGGAATGGGAAAACGGGCTGCTTTTGTGACGGGGGCAAACGCCGAACGAATCATGCCCGTTTTTAAAATCTTAAAAGAAAATGGAGCCAACCCCGCCGCCTTCAGCATCAAGGGAGAGCCCACTATCGAACGCATCGAAACACTTGCGCAACAGGCGCGCGAACTTGAATGCGATTTTGTAGTCGCCTTTGGCGGAGGCAGCGTGATCGATGCCGGCAAAGCAATAGCCGCCCTACTCACCAACACGCGCGACCTAATGGACTACCTCGAGGTAATCGGAGAAAACGAACCCCTCTCCGAAAACCCCGCTCCCTGCATCGCCATCCCAACCACCGCCGGAACAGGCGCAGAGGTCACCCAAAATGCCGTACTACTCTCCTCTAAACACAACGTAAAGATCAGCATGCGACACCCAAAAATGGTTCCAACCATCGCACTGATCGATCCCCAGCTAACCCGATCCATGTCTCAAGAAATAACAGCCAGCACAGGACTTGATGCCTTCACCCAACTCCTTGAAGCCTTTGTCTCCATCAAAGCCAACCCACTTACGGATGGCCTATGCCGCGAAGGAATCCAAAAAGCCGCGCAGGCCTTACCCCGCGTCTACACAAAAGGAAACGACCTTTCCGCCCGAGAAAATATGGCCCTAGCCAGCCTCTTCGGAGGACTCGCACTCGCCAATGCCGGGCTGGGCGCTATACATGGATTTGCCGGCCCCATCGGCGGCATGTTTCACGCGCCCCACGGGCTTCTCTGTGCCACATTACTTCCCGCCTCCTTTGCCATAAATATCCAAGCCCTAGAAGAACGCGCCGCCGAAAGCCCCGCACTTGAAAAATATCAAGAAGTGTCGCGCCTAATTACCGACAGCAAAAATGCCAGCCTCAACGACGGCCTCCAATGGATCAACGACCTCTCAACACAACTACGAGTGCCGGGGCTCAAAGAATTCGGCATCACCAAATCCGACTTTCCCGCCATCATCGAAAAAGCCAAAAAATCCAGCAGCATGAAAGGCAACCCCATTCTCCTCACCGACGAAGAGCTAATCCAAATTCTCACCGACTCGCTCCACTCCCCGCACCGCAGGTAGACACCTGCTCCGTCCTGTACCGCAGGCGGCCCGCCTGCCCCATCCGCAAAGCAACTCCCATACCCCGTACCGCAGGCGGCTCGCCTGCCCCATCCGCAAAGCAACTCCCATAAACC
Organism: Pontiella sp.; assembly: GCA_029939385.1. Taxonomy (GTDB): domain Bacteria; phylum Verrucomicrobiota; class Kiritimatiellia; order Kiritimatiellales; family Pontiellaceae; genus Pontiella. The sequence goes on from JAOZSZ010000134.1 coordinate 4,789, forward strand.
CCGTACCGCAGGCGGCCCGCCTGCCCCATCCGCAAAGCAACTCCCATACCCCGTACC
>JAOZSZ010000135.1 GCA_029939385.1 Pontiella sp.
AATGGATCCTATGCAAATGTAAATGAAGTCTCCAAGTCCACTACCGAACTTTTCGCAAAAGCAACGATCCTGAGCTGGGCGGATTATGTGATCCCTTCCGTTACCTTCTTCGGTGACATTGATCAAGTGGATGGAACCTACATTCTTTTTGATATTGTTGCTCCATACCAAGTGAGTGACTATCTTTGGGTTGAAGGTGGAGTATCTGCGGGTTGGGGTAACACCTCCTACAACGATTTTTACTGGGGAACAACTGCTAATCCTTCTTTAGATAAGGGATTCAACGATTTTAACTTCTACGGCAATGTTAGCTATGAAGTTATGGAAAATGTGACCGCCTCCCTTAATCTGACCTACACGATGCTTGCTGGCGGAGAAGTTCGTGACTCGAATGCTTATGAGGCCTCAGAAAAATTCTGGGGCGGCGTGAACCTGGCCTATGACTTTTAATCGGGGCTAATACACCGAATGAAAACGCCCCGCATATTGGGGCGTTTTTTTTGAATGGATCGAGACCATAGAAATCGTTAGATTCTCGAAATAGCTTAATCGATGGATGTAATTATGAACGACTCAAAGTCTCTCCATAGCCATATTGCCCAAACCGTTCGCGATATTCCCCGCTCGGGCATTCGCGATTTCTTTGAGATTGTCAGCACGCGGGAAGGGGTCATCAGTCTGGGGATCGGTGAACCCGATTTTGTTACGCCTTTGCATATTCGCGAGGCCGCCATACAAGCCCTCGAACGCGGCGTCACCAGTTATACCTCTAATATGGGACTCCTGTCGCTTCGTCGCGGCATCTCCAAGTATATCGAAAAGAAAACCGGCATTACCTACAATCCCGAGGATGAGGTATTAATTACCGTTGGGGTGAGCGAAGGACTCGATCTTGCGATTCGTGCGCTCATCGATCCGGGGGATGAAGTGCTCTATCACGAACCCGGTTATGTCTCTTATAATCCCCTTATTGCACTCGCCTACGGCAAGCCCGTTGCGGTCGAAACCAAGAAGGAAAATGGGTTCCGCCTAACGCGTGCTGAGCTTGAGGAAAAGGTCACCCCCAAAACCAAGGTGTTACTGCTCAACTATCCCAATAATCCGACCGGCGCTATATTGCCGCAAAAAGATATTGAAGAAATTGCAGCCTTTGCCATTGAGCACGATTTGATTGTTGTCACGGACGAGATTTATGACGAGTTAACGTACGACCGGAAGCATTTCAGTATTATCTCCGTGCCGGGTATGCGCGAGCGAACCATTTATCTGCACGGCTTTTCAAAAGCATGGGCCATGACGGGCTTTCGTATGGGCTTCACCTGTGCTCCGCCCGAATTGACCGAAGCCATGATGAAGATCCATCAATATTCCATGCTCTGTGCTCCGGTGCTTAGTCAGGAAGCCTCGATCGAAGCCCTCAAGCATGCCGATAAGGACATCGCCTTCATGACGGCCGAATACAAAAAACGCCGCGACTTTATCCATGCTTCGTTCAAAGAAATGGGCCTCCCCTGCATTCGTCCCGAAGGGGCCTTTTACGCCTTTGTCGATATTTCTCAATTCGGAATGACGGCCCATGAGTTTTCCCTTAAATTGCTCGACGAGCAAAATGTTGCCTGCGTTCCCGGAACCGCCTTCGGAGCCTGTGGAGAAGGATTTATTCGCTGTTCCTACGCCACCTCTCTCGACGAAATTAAAAAGGCTATGGTGTGCATCGCTCGCTTTATTAAAACCCTCTAAAGACCCACGGAGATAAGGCCTAATTATTTGGCCTAAGCCATCATGCCTGAGAGCACCCGCGAGTTGATTGTTTTCCCGACCGAGCTATCGTTACGACGCTATCAACAGGAGCTGGCCTTGAAGCAGGGGTGGGTTGATGCCTCCGGTCACACCACTTTTGCGCGACTCCGGAAGCTTTGCCTTCCCTATACTCAACTTAAAAAGAAGCCGCTCTCTGGGGCGAAAGAACTCCTGATGCGCAAGCAGGTAGTCGAGGTAGCGCGTGGCCACTTCGTTGAGGGTGGACCCTTAAAGGAGCTCTCCGATGCCGCATTGGCCGATGTCCTTCAAAAGTGGGTCGCCGAGCTTGCCTCCCTTCCCGAAGAGACCGCCCGGATCATCGATTGGATGCTCAGTCGTTCGAGAACGCATAAGCTCTATCAGTTGGGGATTCTTTTCAGTGTTTGGCGTGCTGCTCTCCAGCAAGAGGGGCTCGCTGATTCGTTAGATATTAATTCCTCCATTCTCAGGTTGCTCCAAGGGAATCGCGAAAAATGGCCACCACTATTGCGCGAGGCCAAAAAGCTAATCTTTCGATCCGTTCGTTGGTTTAATCCATTCGAAGAATCGTGTGTTATTGCCCTCAATCAAAAGCTAAAATTACGCGTTGAATCTGCGCTGCCGCCCGCCCACGCTGAAGAAGCAGAGGATCGGCTGGGGCAACAAATCCACTCTGAAATCATGGCCGCACCCTGGGCTATTTGGGCGGAGGATCTGGGCGATGCGCTGGCGGTTGAGAGTCCCCAACTTCTTCAGCTTGCGGATGCGGAGCGTATTTCATTTTCTCGCTCTGCCGGGGCGTATGGCGAAATCGAAGACCTGGCTCGGCGCATGGCTTGGACCCTTCAAACCTTAAACATTCCAGCCCATCGTATGGCGTTGGTGGTTCCCAATGTTGGCCCAGTGCAGGACATTATTCCGCATGTCTTTGGCCGTTTCCAAATCCCGTATTATTTCCGCCGCGGCCGCCCCGTATTATCATCACCCTGCGTGAAAGCCTTCTTTTCTTGGCTGGCCTTTCCGCTCCGTGCCGAGCGGGACGCTTGGATAGATCTCATTCGCAATCCTTCGATACGCTTTGAAGACCGCGAGAAGACGATTGCAACGTTAATCAAAAAACATACGCCCCCGCGTATGGACTTAAAATCTATTCCCTATTTTCAAGGGCTGGAATATTGCTCTGGACAACGCGCCGCCCAAATCTTGACGGAGCGCATGGTTGATCCGGAAGACCATTTTAATACGGAGGCCCTTTCCGAAGTTGCGGCGGCATGCGAGGGGTTCGGGGAACAGCAGATGCCGTTACGCGATCTCATTTCTCTGCTGGAAGAACTTTTGAAAGAGGCAACCATTCGCCCGCGCGATAGTCATGAACAGGGGGTCTGGATCCTGAATCCGCACGATGCCGTTGATCTTGAATTTGATGTCGTCCTTTTTGCTGGACTCAATGAAGGCGAATTCCCATCGGTTCCCCAACAGGATTCGTTGTTGAGCGATAACGAACGCCGCTCCCTTTGGAAGCATCTTGAAGAACAAGGCCGTCGACTTCCTCGGCTCGCCTTGCCACAAGCTTCCGCTTTGTTCGAGCAGGAGTCGGTTTTATTTCTGACGGCTCTAGGTTTGGCGCGGGAGCAACTCGTGCTTTCCTTTCAAGCGGTGGATCAAGAGGGGAATGAAAAGAGCGAAGGCGAATATTACCGTAAGCTCTGGAATCTTGCAGGGGGCGCACTTAATCCTTATGACCGATGGCGCATCGAACAGTTGGGTGAAGAATCCATTTTTTATACCCATTGGAAGACACAACAGACAATCGATTCGGAAGATCGGGTTGCAATGCCGGGCGAATCTTTTCTTCCCATCATTCCGCTACCCCTCTGTCGCGCGAAAGACGAAGCGCTCCAAGCGGCGGTGCAACAAGGCCGGAAAGATCCCGTCGTGCTCTCCGTACCGCCCGCTTCCAGCGGGCTTTCAGAAGAGGGGGATGCCACGCATTTACTCGAAATGCTCAAGATTGAATCGGAGCGAGAAACCTTTCTTGAAACGTCGGTTGAAGATCGGGCTCCGTCAAAATATTGCGGCCATATCGGAGGGCTGAAGAACAAAATTATAGAGTGGTTTGAGAAGAAGGACGCCTTCAGTCCGACGGCGCTAGAGGCACTGGCGCAGTGTCGTTATATGTTCCTATTAGAACGCATGATTGGCTTGCGCGATCCGCGCACGGCGGACGATGCCCCCAATCCCATGGACCGCGGCGGACTCATCCATGAAATTCTTTTCAAAATCTATACGGCACTCGCAGAGGGAACGGCAGGAATCGATGTGCCGAGGATTTGGGCGGTGCAAACGGGCAAAGGCTGGATGAAAAGAAACGAGCCGGGCGTTGATGCTATTGCTCTGGTGAACTTTGTGCCCGAGCTTGAAAATAAATATTTGGAGTTTGCCGAGGCGATCACGAGGCGGTTGATGGCGGCGGCCGTAGCAGAAGGCCGCATGCTGGGGCATCCGGGCGTATGGGCGGCGGAGCAGGAAAAAGTGTTGGCAATGGTGCTTAACTTTATTCGATACGATGTGAAAACGTGTGCCGTCGAAAACCGATTCCCCGCTTTATTTGAGTTGCAGTTTGGCACGTTGCGCGATGTCGCGGGCGATGTGCCTTTGGTGGAGCTGTCCCAAGAGGATGAGTCGATTAGGGTGCACGGAAAAATTGATCGGATAGATCTGATTTTTGCGGAGACGGGCGATTTGCAGAAGGTACGAGTGCTGGATTATAAAGGTGCCAGCCGAGCGCGTAACAAGACCGAGGATTATGGGAATGAAATGCGAAGCAACCTGGACTGCCAGTTACCAATCTATGCGTTCGCCGCTCAGGAATTCTTTTGGCAAGCAAGCAACACGCCCAAAGTTAATGCCCTAACCGAAGTGGGCTATCTTTTTTATCAGCGTGAGTTAAAAAAGATAGGTTCGAGCCTGAAAAAGAGTTTAGTTTCTATGGACGAGCCGGAGTTGATTGAGGGCTTTTTAACGACGCTGTTTAAAAATATTCAACGGTTAAAAGCC
>JAOZSZ010000136.1 GCA_029939385.1 Pontiella sp.
TATGGGAATATCGGACAGGGACTATATGCGCGATCCGGTTGAAAAACCGGAACCGGGGAAACCGCGCCCGCACATCCAGAAAGCCGGCAACAATCCCTCGCTTCTAAAGCGCATCCAATTCTGGATTTGGAACCTGAAAAACCGCAAATAGAACGGGCTTCTTTATTGGCCGAATTGCTACTCCTTGCAGTCACTGCTGTCTTTCATACAGCCTCGCTTCGCGTCAGGTTCCGTTATTTGAAAGCATCCTGCCGATCCTGTTATCCCGTCAAAACTCCATCCTTTGTTTAATCAGGAAAAGGAGCTTGAAAAAGTTATCCTTCGGACCTTGACGGAACCCGGTATGCCCGCTACTTTATGCGCTCGTTTGTACAAAAAAGCGGGCGTAGTTCAATGGTAGAACCCCAGCCTTCCAAGCTGGTTACGACAGTTCGAATCTGTTCGCCCGCTCCACTTTCCAAGGGTTTATCTTCACCGATAAGCCCTTTTTTATTACCCATACATCTATCCGCCAGAGATTTCATAGCCATCGGATGAGTCCCGCTTCGGCATATTCAATGAACACTTATCCCGAACGACGAACCATTTTAATGAAGGATTCCGGAGGGATGCCATAAACCCGCTTAAAGACGCGCGAAAAATGATAAGGATCGCTAAAGCCTACCGCTTCGGCAACTTGCTTGATGAGTAGATTATGATTACTCAGCAAAGCGGCGGCGCGTCCCATCTTAAGTCGAGTGAGTAACTGCAAGGGCGATTCTTCGGCAAAACGTTTGAAGAGGCGGGAGAGATAGGCCGGATCAACAAAACAGAGGGCGGCAACATCCGCAATATTAACAATTTTAAGATAATTTTTTTCTATATATTGCCGACATCGTAAATAGGTTTGCCATGCAGGAGAGAGTGCGGCTTCCATCTCCATGGAGGAGTCATCGGCATAGAGGATCAATTGACGGAGCAACAAACTACAAAGTGCATCACGATTCCGACTTTCCGTATTTCCGGTTGTAATCAAATTTTCAAAAATACTCCGAATACGAAAGGGACGAGAAACAAAAAGGGGTTGCCCTTTTAGAAAATCAGTTTCCTTTAAAAGAGCAACTAACGAGCTTCCGGTAAAATCCACAAAATGTTTCAACATAGGCTGAGAAGGATTCGTTTCAATAATATGCCGAGTGCGCGGGCCATAGCAATAGATGGCTCCAGGGCGTAATGAATATTTTTTCCCATCCATCACCAAAGTGCCCCGCCCTGATGAAACAAATTCAATGCAGTAGAATTTGAAACGGTTTCGTTCAATGCGATATGCCGCTGAACATTGCTCGCGGCCACCGCAGACAACACTTTCCTCTGTATCTTTTTTTGGGGTCAAATTTAGATAGTAATATTCTCCAGAAGAAACCTGTGTCGATATAAAGGAAGCGGCTTGTTTAGTCATAATATCCTAAAGTTTTCTGCTTACGTGGAATTAAAAAGGTACGTCTCTTCCAAAACCAAGTAAAGTCAAAAATATCCATCCATCGGTCAAGATGATACATTGGCTAGAATCAACAGGAGTGCTAATTTATGCTCACTTTATTGTATAGTGCGGAGCAGAAATCCGAATAGAGTTCATTCATAATAATTTTATCAAATTAACCAATAAATCAAGGAGAGCAGTATGTCTGAAGAGAAAAAGACCACTTTTGTGATGGCGGAAGAAGGCATTGATCCCAACATTATCCCAAAGAAAACCCTCAATAATGGCGAAAAAATGCCCGCCATTGGTATTGGAACATTCGGCTCTGATCGCTTTACCCCAACTCAAGTAGCCAATGCGGTGATTGGTGCGGCAGAATACGGACAGCGTGCGTTCGACTGCGCTTCTGTTTATGGAAATGAAGCAGAAATCGGAAAATCATTTAAAGTGATCCTTGATGGCGGTGTTCCACGCGAAGAGCTCTTTATTACGTCCAAAGTATGGAACGACATGCATGGCGAAGGGGATGTGATTAAGTCCTGCAAACAGTCGCTTAAGGACCTTGGTCTTGATTATCTTGATCTCTATCTCGTTCATTGGCCTTTCCCGAACTTCCACCCCATCGGCTGCTCTGTGGATTCTCGTAGCCCAGACTCAAAACCTTATATCCAAGAAAACTTCATGAAAACTTGGGCGCAAATGGAAGAATTGGTTGAAATGGGCCTCGTCAAAACCATCGGTACATCCAACATGACCCAAGCCAAAATGAAATTGCTCTTACGCGACTGCAAGATTAAGCCCGCCGTCACGGAAATGGAATTGCATCCGCATTTCCAGCAAACCGATCTCTTCAACTACTATGTTGAAAACGACATCCAGCCCATCGGCTTCTGCCCCATCGGGTCCCCTACCCGTCCGGATCGCGATAAAACGGCATCGGACACCGTTGATATCGAAGATCCAGTGATTAAGAAGATTGCGGAACGTCTCGGCGTACACCCCGCGGTGGTTTGCATTAAATGGGCCATTCAGCGCGGCCAAATTCCGATTCCATTCTCGGTTTTCCCTGCTGAATACCAAAGCAACCTACGTTGTTCGCTGGCCGATTATATGGCCATTACCGATGCCGAAATGGCCGAATTGGCCACCATCGACAAAGACTGCCGCCTGATCAAAGGACAAGTGTTCTTATGGAAAGATAACCAAACATGGGAAGATCTGTGGGATCTGGACGGCACCATCGCCGACTAGGCTTTCCAATGACTGGAATGGAGCCCGGCACGAGCCGGGTTCCTGTTAAATTTCAACAGAGGGATCTATTATTAACCCAAGGAGAGAAAGATGAGTGATTCAAAAAAGAAAATACCGGTTGTTCCACCGGAACTGGTATTAACGTTTGTCTTGGTAACAATTCTTTTCCCGTTATGGGGATTTGCCAACGACATTACCAACCCGATGGTGGCAGCCTTTAAAAACATTCTTCTGCTCTCTAACTTTGAGAGTTCCATGGTGCAGGCAGCATTTTACGGTGGCTATGCCCTTATGGCTATTCCCGCCGCCCTCTTTATCAAAAAGTTTTCGTATAAGAAAGGTGTACTGATCGGACTGGCACTCTATTCACTTGCCTGCCTGATGTTCATTCCCAGCGGCATGGCCATGTCCTACCCGCTGTTTCTATTGTCCTATCTGATCATGACCAGTGGACTGTCCTTCCTTGAAACCACAGCAAACCCCTACATCCTTTCCATGGGGGACGAAGCCACCGCCACCCGCCGTCTGAATCTCGCTCAGGCATTCAACCCGATGGGATCGATTGTCGGTATGTTTGTTGCGAGTATGTTTATTCTGGCAAGCCTTGACGGAACCAGCGAGACCGGTCGCCGTCAAATGAAAGAGCTTGCCGAGAACGGAACCCCTGTCCATCTACAGGAAGTCAACCAGCAGATTAAAACGGCCGACAGTCTGGCCGAGGTGACCGGAATAGATAACTGGCAGGACAGTAAAAAATTATTCAAGAAGGCCGGTGAGCTTTCTACTTCGTTGAAAGAAGGAACCTTCTTGCTGGACAACGCCCATGCGGCGGAAGTCAATGCGGTTAGCAAAGCTCTGGCGGCTCAACCCACAGGGAACAAATTTAAGGATGCCGCCTCTGCTGTGGCCGTGGTTCTTCAGATTAAAGATAAGCCCCTGCCTACTCCTGCGGAAGCCAAGCGTAACGACCTATTTATCAGCGACCGAGGGTTGGAGTTGACGGCCTCTCTCAACGAGGAACAGCCCCTACTTGAAAAGGCTGGAGCCGGATCGTGGAAGAATGCCGATCAACACTTCAGTCAAGCGGTCACTCCGGCCGCTGAATTGTCTGGGATGTTCGCGCCTGATGCGTCGGTGGACCCGGTCCAAGCTTTAACCCTGGTTGCAACGGTTCAGAAGGAACTGAATGCCGCAAAGAGCGTGTTGAAAACCATCCCGACGGCGGGACTTAAAAAATATTTCGCTACCGCTGGCTCTGACCTTTCTACGATTCAAAAGGCGGATCTCAGCATTGTTTCTCTGCCCTATGCCCTGATGGGCGGCTTTCTGATTTTGGTTGTGCTTCTGTTCGCGTGGAAACTTCCTGCAACGACCCAAGGGGAGCACGAGGGCGGCATGGACATCGGCGGCACGCTGAAGCGCCTTTTCAAGAACGCCACCTACATCGAGGGCGTAGTTGCGCAGACCTTCTATGTCGGAGCCCAGATCATGTGCTGGACGTTCATTGTGCAGTATGGATCGCAGGAACTGGGGCTTTCTAAGGCCACGGCTCAGAACTGCAATATTCTGGCCATGATCATCTTTGTCTCTAGCCGCTTTGTCTGTACCTTCCTGATGCACTACATCAGTTCAGGCGCACTGCTCACGATTCTGGCTTCCGGCGCAATTGCATTGATCACGGGCACAATCTTCATTGAGGGCTATATTGGTCTCTACTGCCTGATCGGTGTATCCGCCTGCATGTCGCTCATGTTCCCGACTATCTACGGCATTGCTCTTGACGGACTTGGCGACGATGCCAAGCTCGGTTCTGCCGGTTTAATTCTGGCGATTGGCGGCGGCTGCATTATGACCCCGCTTCAAGGACGGATTATCGACCTGCCCGCCATCGATCTGGGCTTCATGGAACTGGCCAGCGTGCGCGCATCGTTTGTGCTGCCGCTGATCTGCTTCATCGTCATCGCGCTCTTTGGATGGCGCACGTACAGCATCCACCACAAGAAAGAAAAAGCTTAGTCGGTCGAAAGTCCCGACCTTTGACCCAAACAAACATAGGAGAAAAACAATGCTTAAAGGAATCGATCCAATCATTAGCCCGGAACTGTTGA
>JAOZSZ010000137.1 GCA_029939385.1 Pontiella sp.
TCTCAGGTGCAACTGCTCAGCAATCTCACGCGTTGAATGCCCGCGCCCAATCGATTCAAATACTTCAAGTTCGCGCATACTCAACGTTTCTGTCCCGGTTCGGGTATCCTCTCCACTACTTCGAAAGGCCATCTTAAGCATCTGAGAGGACATCGACTTACTGACATAAATCTCGCCTTCCAATACTTTTTCGATGGCTTGGATCAACGTACTTGAGGCGGCTTGTTTCATCACATAACCACTCGCTCCAGCACGCAGGGCGTGCTCGGCATAAAGGGATTCGTCGTGCATCGACAACACCAACATAGGAATTTTCAACCCTAAGTCATCCACATGCTTGATCAGCTCCAAGCCATTGGATTCTTCAAGAGAGATATCAACAAGAATAACATCTGGGCTGAGCGTCTCGAGGGCCTTAAGGGCTTCTGCCACGCTGCCCGACTCTCCACAAACCTCAAGCCCTTCCTCTTGCTCGATTAATTTAATCAATCCTTGTCGAACAATCGGATGGTCATCCACCAAATAGACCTGTTTCTTTTTGCTCTTCGACTTCTTCATCTGTCGTTTCTTATTCATGACTCTCTCACCCTTGCTATGGATATCTCTGTCTCTTCTTCTAATCGGCAAATTATTTTTGTTCCCTTCTCCGCGCAACCATTCACCTTTAATTGGCCGCCGATCACCGACGCACGATAATGCATGGTTTTTAGACCAATCCCTTCTATATCACTTAAAGGCTCCTTCCAGGAGCCATCATCGCAAACAGCCACTTGTTGGATTCCGTTCACTTCAGAAACCGTGATGTCAATTCGACTTGCCTCCGCATGGCGCACGGCATTATTAACCGCTTCCTGAGCAATCCGATAGAGATGCATTTCAACCGCCACATCCGAAAAGGAAACCGTCGGATCAATCTGTACTTCGCAGACAACATCGCAAGTGGCGGACGTGATTTTCGCTAATTTACGAAGGGATTCACAAAGACCATATTGCACAATATTTGCGGGCATGAGACCGCGTGAAATCTGCCGAATCTGGTTACTTGCCTCATCGGCTAAATCAGAAATCTGCGAAGCGTCCACGCTATTATCATTCTCACTTCGCTCCAGATTATTGGCCAACGAACGACTTAATAGACTAATTCCCGTGAGCATTTGCCCCAAAGAATCGTGTAAATCCTGGCCAATACGCCGGCGTTCGCGCGCGCTAACCTCCGTAAATTCCTCAATACGATAACTCGGCGAAATATCACAAATGCCATATAGGGTATAGTTGTCGGCGGAAGAAAACTTTTTCACTTCAACATCCCGCTTCGAACCATCTAAACAATAGAAGGTGCAACTAAGGATCGATTGATTGGTATCCGGCGAGCAGGCCGAGAGAACTTCAACATCGGTATCTATAAAGAAATCACGAAGGCTCATTCCCTCCAAATTCTCCGCCATATAACCAAAGGCCTCAGGCACCCGCGAGCTCACCGAGCAGATTGTGTGCTGTGAATTCACTAGCACAAGGCAGACGCGCCCCTCCGCCAAAGCACAAATACAGGGTGATTCGATCTCAGAAGAATTGAACGCCGCCGTGGTGACTTGAAGGCAAGCATAACGCCACTTCCCCTTTTTCCTTTCATACGGAAGTACATAGAGATATTTCCGCTGCCCTTCGCCATACGATAAAGCAACCGATACCGACTTGCGCATCTTTTTAGCTTCACTCAGCACATATCCATCAAAGGCCTGCTCAGGATTATTTAGAAATTGAAAATAATCATCACGAGAATCTTCTTCTTGGCTAGAGCGAAAACAAAAGCGGACTCGACCCTTTTCATCAAATACACAAAAAATCAACTCCGACATACCATCAGGCGGAGACGCTATTATCTTTTTTTTATTAAAAACTCTAAACAATACTCACTCCAGAATATGCACGCAGGCTCACCCGCTAAAAATTAACTTAAGTTTGATTCCTACCCGCGTCAAGCCTTCGAGGCTTTATGGGGATGGAGCACTCATCGCATCGCTCTCCACAACCCCCATCATTACATCGATTTATGTTAAAAACAAAAAACCTCGCAATCGACGATTACGAGGTAAATAAGTGGTGCACCCAAAGAGAGTCGAACTCCTAACCTCCTGATTCGTAGTCAGGTGCTCTATCCAATTGAGCTATGGGTGCGCTAAAGAAGTCGGGAATCTATAGAGAACCCTAATGGCGGTCAACGGGAAAATTTCGAAAAAAACAACCGATTAACCCAGCTCTTTCAACTCACCCTTGCAGAGCTCATAAAAGTTGCATTGGCCGCAGTTCATAGGATCAACGGTCAACTCCCACTCTTCCTTCGGGAGCGGCTCATTTTTAATCCGATCATGATCCACCAGATATTCGGTCATTTCTCCAATAGAGTCGCTCATCAAAACCTTGGCGCGGTCCAGATCCTCCTCCGTTAACTGAAAAGGAAGCACCTGCCCTTCATTAAGATACTCAACATACAGGAAGATATTTTCGAGTTTTGCGTCGTGCTTAACGATCGCCCACAGTGCGTAGAGGGAGAGCTGCATCCGATGCTGGTCCGCCTTAATCTTTCCCGCCTTCCAATCATGAATATGCACTTCGTCGCCCACTTTATAGGCATAGTCGGGAATAGAATAGATCTTCACGCCCTCATAAATAAAGTGCTCCACATCGCCTCCCATCTCCGGCGTGGCGATATGAAACTCTTGACGGAGTTGAATGTTCTCTATTCGCGGAAGCACTTTTTCGATAAAGTTACCGATGCAGTTCTGAATCTGTTTCGCCAGTTGTCGTTTGGCCTCTTTCTCCTCTTCCCCGCCCAGCGTCTGATAATAGTGTCCTCGCAGACAGCAGAACTTTTTCGGTGCACTGCGCCAATTGCCCTCCGTCGATTCGTTCCACTTTTTTGTCATAAACGGACGGGCAATCGTTTTCCATGCCGCATCGGCATTCACTTGATTCCCTTGCTGATGCTGCCTGAGCACCCACATAATTGCATTTTCTGCCGCCTGCCCCATCAGGCCCCAACGGTTATCCATCTTACACAACCGATAGGCTGTCTTTTGCTCCAGCGACGCGTTGCGGCTCCAGCCACCCCACATGCCATACTTGCTCCAATATCGCCGCCGACGGCACTGCTCAAAACTTTCCGCTGCACTAAATGACCACGAAAATGTATTTTTTAACTCGCCCACTTCAATCCTCCAAAGTCGTAACACCAAACGCTGGATAGCTCCTGATCCGTCACGACGGCCGCCGCATATTTTGGATCCACTTCTAAGGGTCTTAAAATCCAGCCCACTCCATTTGTAACATCACGACTCAACTCCTGAAAAAGGGTTGAGCCACACGCTTTAACATAGGCCTCTTTATGGGCCCATAATTGGAAAAATGCCGTATGGCTATCCGCGGCCGTTTTGACGGTCTCAATTTCTTCCGGCGAAAAATAACGCAAAGCAATCGCAGAAACATCCATCGACCGCTTAATTTTCTCTATATCGACCCCAATCTGACGATCCCAACCAAAGGCCAGCAGGACCCAGTCTCCCGAATGCGAAACATTAAAATTAACGGCTGAATCCAAAAGATAGGGCTTCCCGTTTTTGGAATAACCAAATTTAATTTCAGCCGCAGGAATCCCCGTGTAGCCTGACAATAAAATACGAAGCGAGCCACGGGCGGCGATCGAAGATTGCCGATCAGAGTCTCGATGAAAGCGGCCTGCTTTTTCCTGCTCCGGGGTGGAGAGAAGAGAATGTAATCGATCGAGTTGATCCAGCACATCGGGCACATGCACCCCCCAGATATGAATCGTATCGGTGGTCAGTTCGGGCAACTCTCGAATGTGGGGAATGGTTTCCATAAAGTGTGCAGACTTATCCATATCAAAAGTTAACCCCGCGGCTCCGCCAGGCTTTCAAGTAACCGTTCGAGATGACGCTTCAGCTTTACGGGTGGCTTATCCTGCAAAATGTACCGATCTCCTGATTCAACACGAACATAGGTACGCCAGCCATTGGCTTCGCGCCACGGCATTATCACATTATCAATCGCGGTTTCTGCCCTCTCTGGACCAAGCCCCAATTGTCCGCAAGTCCAGACACATCGCTCGCGCGTGATGCCCTTCCGCTGCACGGCCTCGAAGGCATAATATTCCCCCGGCTGAACATCGAGTGCTTTCGTCGCATCGTAATAGGGATTTTTCGGCGGAGGCAAATCGGTGGGTTTCATGTTTTCATGACCAAACTTGTAAAACCCACGCATCAACGAAATCGCCCGATCCACCACCTCGACATACGGCCCCAATTCCGAGGATTCGACCTCCGCCCGAGCGGCAATCTCCGCGTAGTCCTCCTCGCCATCCACAATGGCCTTCACCACTCGATCTATCTGTAATGTATTCATAAGATGGCCTATACTACCCAACCCCATCCCGTACGCAATATTTAATCTGAAAGCGGCGAAATCCAACCCCTCTCTCTCGTTCAAAATGGCTGGTCACTCAATTCTTCCGACTCTTCTCAATAATCTATTGTCTCTCTGTAATATTTTCTTTATTCTGTGTTTATGAATACGTCTTTAATTTGCTCTTTAGAAGACTGCTTCCCAAATGCCGCGGGCTATCGACAGGGAAATCGGCAAAATATCGTGAGTGAATCCGCCGCGCCATTTCGTTATTTCCCCTATCGCGAACGACATATTCAATGCCTCTGGGCCAACCCCCGACTGCGCCCAACCCAACTCAAAACCTCTGAAGGAGAATCCATTACCGTGGAATATTCGGGCGACTGGAATCTTGAGGC
>JAOZSZ010000322.1 GCA_029939385.1 Pontiella sp.
GCCACGCTATCGCCCAGCCCCTGCCCCATGATATACGAAGTGGGTGCGAGCATTTCCTGCATTCCTGGCCCGCCCTTGGGTCCTTCATAGCGAATAACGACCACATCGCCCGCCTTAACCTTCCCCGCAAGAATCCCTTCACACGCCTCTTCCTGCGATTCAAAGATGACCGCCGGCCCCGTGTGAACGAGCATTTTAGGATCAACGCCCGCGCTCTTCACCACGCAACCGCCCTCGGCCAGATTTCCCCAAAGAATAGAGAGCCCGCCGGTTTCGCTATAGGCCACCTCCACCTTCCGAATACACGCTTCGTCCTGACTCTCTGAGCCTGCAATATTTTCGCCGAGCGTCTTTCCGGTTACCGTAATGCAATCGAGATTCAACAAGCCTTCCTTCTTGGCCACCTCAGCAAGAATGGCACTAATGCCGCCCGCCGCATCGACGTCTTCGATATGGTAGTTCGACGACGGAGAAACCTTACAAATATTGGGGCACTTCTTAGAAACCGCATTAATGCGTTCAAGATCGTAAGAAACCCCCGCTTCGTGAGCAATGGCGAGCGTATGCAAAACCGTGTTGGTGCTGCCGCCCATCGCCATATCCAAAACAAAAGCATTATCGAGCGACTCCTGCGTAACAATTTCCCGAGGGAGCGGGCCATCGGCTTTAGCCATTTCGACCGCCCGCCTGGCGGCCTCCTTCCAGAGCTCATGGCGACGCGGATCGAGCGCAAGAATCGTCCCATTCCCCGGAAGGGCCAAGCCGATCGCCTCGCAGAGACAGTTCATCGAGTTTGCGGTAAACATTCCCGAGCAAGAACCTACGCTGGGGCATCCCTTGCATTCAATCTCCTCAAGCTCCTCATCAGAAATTGTTCCCTGCTTATGCTCGGCAACTCCTTCAAAAACACTCACGAGGTCGATCGCTTTTCCGGCCTTCGTGTGCCCCGCCTTCATAGGGCCACCACTCGCAAAGATGGTTGGAATATTAGCCCGCAACGCGCCCATCATCATTCCGGGAACAATCTTGTCGCAGTTGGGAATGCAAATCATGGCATCAAAGGCGTGGGCCCCGATCATCGTTTCGACCGAATCGGCAATCAGTTCACGACTCGGTAAAGAATATTTCATGCCCGAATGGCCCATCGCAATGCCATCGCACACCCCAATCATATTAAATTCAATCGGCGTGCCGCCCGCTTCGCGCACGGCTTCCTTCACCAATTTCCCCACTTGATCCAGATGCGCGTGACCCGGAATCACCTCATTAAACGAATTACAAATGGCAATAAACGGCTTCTTAATATCTTCCGACGTCATGCCCGTTGCCCGCATCAGGCTCCGATGCGGCGCCCGTTCCATTCCCTTTTTTGTCCGATCACTGCGCATAATAAACTCCTCTTCTTAGATATTATTCATTGCGAAAAATACTACCAGAGACGGCATCGAAGTAAATCCCC
>JAOZSZ010000138.1 GCA_029939385.1 Pontiella sp.
AGTTGGATTTCAATTAAGTCCGGCGCCTCGAGCGCATCGGTAAGCTTGCCAAAGTTTTTTCTTTCAGCCATCCCGCACCTTCAGGTTATATTGGAGAATACTTGTTCCCTTTTGAATCCAAAAGGGAACAATCTACGTGCCATCCCCGTAAGGGATGGCTATTAATTTAGAATTTGAGCAAACAGAAGGTTTACTTAACTTCTACAGATGCTCCAACACCCTCAAGTTTTTCTTTCATGGCATCAGCATCTTCCTGAGAAAGACCGGCCTTGACAGAGGTAGGTGCACCATCAACTAGAGCTTTAGCTTCTTTTAACCCAAGACCAGTAATACTACGGAGCTCTTTGATGACCTGAATTTTAGATCCACCAGCTGCAGTCAACATAACTTCAAATTCTGTTTGTTCAGCAGCACCACCATCTTCGCTACCCCCAGCAGGAGCGGCAACAGCAACGGCAGCAGGAGCTGCAGCAGTTACTCCGAGGCGATCTTCCAAACCTTTTACGAGCTGAGAAAGCTCGAGAACCGAAATGGTTTCTACCCAATCAACGAATTCAGCCATTTTGCCTTCGAGTTTCACTTCTTCTTTTACTGCTACTGTTTCTTCGCCCATAATATTTCTCCTTAGACTACTACCAATTAATAAATAATTATACTTCTTGTTCTTTTTTTGATCTTACTGCATCCAATACATATACCAGCGTTGAAACTTTCTGGCTCATCACGCCAACCAACTGGGAGCAAGGGGCCTGTAAAGTACCCAATAACTGGGCGCGCAGGGCATCCTTGGAAGGAAGCAGAGCAAGCTCAACAACTTCTGACGCTGAGATGGCCTTTCCTTCCAGGAATCCACCTTTAATGATGGGTTTCTTGTTTGTTGCAGTAAATTTCTTAATAATCTTAGCCACATCAACCACATCACCAGAACCATAGATCATAGCTGTTTGACCCTTAAGTAGGGCTGATGCATCGGTTTCCAAAGCTCGGTTGAGCATTCGGTTGTTGACTACATTAAAAGAAGCTTCTTTTTCACGCAGGCTTTGCTTTAACTCATCTGTCTGCGACATATCCATGCCCGTATAATCCGTGAGGATCATATACAAAGCACCAGAAATACGCTGGTCAAGTTCTGCGGAGATCGACTTCTTTTCCGGTCTAATATCTTTGCTGTCAGGTTTCATTTTATTATCCAACCTTTCCTATCCAGAGATTTCCTTGAGAGAAACCCGTAATCCGGGTCCCATAGTTGATGAAATTGTGGCACGCTTAATATACGTACCTTTTGCACTTGCTGGCCTCGCGCTATGAATCGCATCTAACAGAGCCATAGCATTTTCAACAAGTGCATCCACCGTGAATGAACGTTTACCGAATGGAACCATAATATTTCCATTACGATCCATACGAAACTCAACCCGGCCCGCTTTAAGTTGGTTCACCGCAGCGGCGGTGTCCTCTGTAACGGTTCCGGTCTTCGGATTCGGCATTAAGCCACGTGGACCAAGTACTCGAGCAACCTTTCGAACTTCTTTCATTGCATCTGGAGTTGCCACTGCGGCATCAAAATCGGTCCAACCACCCTGAATTTTTTTGATCAAATCTTCGAATCCAACCTCAGCGGCGCCTGCTTCACGAGCTGCCGTTGCGGCATCTCCTGTTGCAAAGACAATCACTCGAACATCTTTACCCGTTCCATGCGGCAACGCCACGGTGGAACGAATAGCTTGGTCGGACTTACTAGGGTCAACCCCCATCCGAAAAGCCATTTCTATGGTTTCATCAAAATTTGCGGTCGGATTTTCCTGCAA
This sequence comes from Pontiella sp., assembly GCA_029939385.1. Taxonomy (GTDB): domain Bacteria; phylum Verrucomicrobiota; class Kiritimatiellia; order Kiritimatiellales; family Pontiellaceae; genus Pontiella. Next base: position 1,809 of record JAOZSZ010000138.1, read on the forward strand.
AAAAGAAATTGCATCGGCAACGCTATAGTTGGCGTCGTTCTTTACCTTTTCCGCTACACTCCTATATTTTTTCCCGTGTATAGCCATTTATTCCACCTCAATTCCCATACTGCGTGCAGTACCTTCAATAATACGTACGGCAGCATCAATATCGTTTGCGTTAAGATCATCCTTCTTCATTTCCACGATTTCCTCCAACTGCGCACGGGTAACTTTACCCACTTTATCGCGATTCGGAACACCGGATCCCTTTGCAATGGCCGCTGCCTTTTTCAGCAACACCGCCGCGGGAGGGCTTTTGGTGATAAACGAGAAGCTACGATCTTTATAAACCGTAATCACAACCGGAATAACTAATCCAGCCTGACTCTGCGTAGCAGCATTATATGCCTTGCAGAACTCCATAATATTCACACCGTGCTGGCCCAAAGCTGGACCGACCGGCGGTGCAGGGTTTGCCTGTCCTGCCGGGATCTGTAGTTTTATACAACCTGTTATTTCCTTAGCCATAACTATCCTCAATCAAAATTTATTCGACCGTTCGCTCCACTTGCCAATATTCAAGCTCTACCGGAGCCGAACGTCCAAAGATCGAAACCAAAATCTTCAATTTTCCGCGCTCTGGATCGACTTCTTCAATCGCTCCGCTGAAGTTCAGGAACGGACCATCGGTGATCTTCACCATTTCGCCCGGCTCGAACATCACTTTCGGTGCAACCGATTCCTTCTTTTCTTCAATTTGGTGAACAATACTGTTCACTTCATCATCACTTAAAGCTACGGGGCGATTCCCACCCAAAAACCCAATCACGCTTGGTGTATTCTGAATAAAGTACCAAGCACGTTCATTGAAGGAACGATCCTCGTCATACAAGCAAATATTAATGAGTACGTAGCCCGGGAAAAACTTCCGATTAACGGTAGTTTTCTTTCCCTGCCGCACCTCGGAGACTTTTTCAGTAGGGATTAATACCTCACCGATAATATCTTCCATTTCCTCTTGCTGAACACGGCTTGCGATATTCCTCTGAACCTTAAGTTCGTGGCCAGAAAGCGCATGTAGAATGAACCATTGTTTTGACATGATTAATCTATCCTTACTAAATCAACTAACGAATAACGAATTTGAGCAGGCTCATATTCACCAAATCACAGGCGGCAACAAATGCACCCAAGATAGTTACGGAAATCACCACAACCACCGACTGGCCAAATAATTCCTTTCGGGTGGGCCAAGTACATTTCAACAGCTCAGCCTTTACCTCTCCAATGAAAGTTTTCAGGTTTCCGATGCTTTGCGTTAGTTTATTCATTGTACTTTCCAGTTATTAAAAACGTGGCAGGTGAGAAGGGAGTCGAACCCCTAACCCCCGGTTTTGGAGACCGGCGCTCTGCCAATTGAGCTACTCACCTGTCTTCAAAATTTAATTATTACTTTGTTTCGCGATGTAACGTGTGCCTTTTGTCGCGAGGGCAGTATTTCTTGACTTCGCGGCGTCCCGACTCGAGCTTTTTATTCTTAGTGCCCGTGTAGTTGCGCTCTTTGCACTCGGTACAGGCCAGAGTGATAATATCTCTTGGCATGGTTTCGTCCTGTTGTTGAATTAAAGAGGCTCAAGGCAGGATTTTCTCCTGCCTATCACCTCATTAAAAATTACATTATGTTAGTCAGTAACGATCTCAGTCACACGACCCGCACCAACCGTACGTCCACCTTCACGAATTGCGAAGCGCATGTGCTGCTCCATTGCAATTGGAGTGATCAACTCAACCTCCACCGTGATATTGTCGCCCGGCATAACCATCTCAACACCTTCCGGTAAAGTGATGTCGCCTGTTACGTCCGTTGTACGGAAGTAGAACTGCGGACGATATCCCTTGAAGAAAGGTGTATGACGACCGCCTTCGTCTTTCGACAGAACGTAAACTTCGCCAATAAATTTCGTATGTGGATTAATCGATCCTGGCTTAGCCAAAACTTGGCCACGCTGAACATCTTCCTTCTTCGTACCACGAAGCAGGATACCTACGTTATCGCCGGCTCGACCTTCATCGAGGATCTTACGGAACATTTCAACCCCTGTGCAGGTGGTTTTGACCGTATCTTTCAGGCCAATAATTTCCACTTCGTCACCCGTATTAACAATACCGCGTTCAACACGACCTGTAACAACCGTACCACGACCTTCGATGGAGAAAACATCCTCGATCGGAAGAAGGAACGGTAGGTCAGTAACACGCTCGGGCTCAGGAATCCAAGAGTCAAGCGCTTCCATCAGCTCTTGAATACAAACGGCTTCAGGACCTTCAGGGTTTTGAATTGCAGGAAGAGCTGCACCGCGAATAATCGGGCTGTCCTCTTCGAAATCATATTTAGCAAGTAGCTCCTGTACTTCCATTTCAACAAGCTCAATCAACTCTTCGTCATCAACGAGGTCACACTTGTTTAGGAAAACTACAATCTTCGGAACACCAACCTGACGAGCAAGCAAAATGTGCTCACGAGTCTGGGGCATTGGGCCAGAAGGCGCCTCAACAACTAGAATAGCACCATCCATTTGGGCTGCACCAGTAATCATGTTTTTAACATAGTCGGCGTGACCAGGGCAATCGACGTGCGCATAGTGGCGCTTATCTGATTCGTACTCAACGTGCGATGTTGCGATGGTCATAATTTTAGTAGCATCACGACGTCCTTGCGACTCAGAAGCTTTTGCCACCGAATCATACGCAACATATTCCGCCAGGCCTTTTTTGGCCTGCACGCAAGTAATTGCTGCAGTTACTGTCGTTTTACCGTGGTCAACGTGACCGATTGTTCCCACGTTCACGTGGGGCTTAGTGCGTTCGAACTTATCCTTAGCCATTTTGTTTACCTCCTGAATATTCCATCAGTTAATTCTATTTTTTTAAACTAAAATCAGTGGAGCCCATGAGCAGATTCGAACTGCTGACCTCATCCTTACCAAGGATGCGCTC
>JAOZSZ010000323.1 GCA_029939385.1 Pontiella sp.
GCTACATTGACGGCCGCCGCGTCTCCTACTGGAGCCCAATGCCTCCTCCTGGAAGCATCACAGGACAAAACGTCGATGCCGACCGGCGCGACGAATGGTTCAAGGAAGATGAAATCTCCGCCCGCGCCTACCGCAATATCAAGGGCTACGAAGCCGCACTCTATGCCTACCACGGCTACTGGAAAAGCCCGATGGGAATGACCGCTCCCCCTCCTACAGGCAACGCCTACTTCCCTCGCATGGATTCCTACGGGGCCAGCGCCAAGGGTGCGCTCGGAAGCGGCCTCTTCAACGTCGAGGCCGGCTACTACGATTCACGCGAAAGCGGCGGCCTCGTACCCAATGACGAGATTCGCTTTCTCACCGGCTACGAGCGCGAAATTGGCAAAGATTTCACCGCCAGCGTGCAGTATTATCTGGAATGGATGATGGATCACGACGGCTATATGGCCGTCCAGCCCAACCGCGACACCGCCCGCGACGAAGCCCGCCACGTCGTGACCCTACGGCTCACTAAAATGCTGATGAAACAAAATCTAATGCTCAGCCTCTTCACCTTCTATTCGCCCAGCGACAACGACGCCTACTTCCGCCCCGCCGCCACCTACAAGATTTCCGACCATTGGAAAGTGATGGTCAACGGCAACATCTTCATCGGCGAAAACGACCACACCTTCTTCGGCCAATTCAAGCACAACAGCAACCTCAACCTCGGCGTCCGCTATAGCTTTTAAAACGCACACCATTCCGGTGGGAAGCCAATACATAACGCCGGTAAAGCTCTTTCGTTCAGAGAGAGTGACAACCTCCGTGGCCAGCCTCTTCCTTGATGACGATAGCAATCATGAGTTCAGAAAAAATTCAAATTTCTAGATTTAAAATCTAAAGCCCAGCTTTTTTGCATTTACAACTGGCTAATAAGTTCTGCTTTTTTCGCCTCGTACTCTTGTGCTGTTATGAGCTGGTTTTCATGCAACGTTTTAAGCTCTTGCATCCTATCCGATACAGTTGAGTTTTGGGGATGACTTGGACTTTTCGGATCAAGCGAATTACTAATAAAGTTTTTAACCTTCTTTGCCTTACCCGGATTGAATGCGGCCAACAGACCGACCCGTAGTGCAGCATCCATGATAGCTTCTCGCTTATCGGGATCCGCCTTTTCATATGCTTGAAGTGCAGAATCCCATAATATCGCCTGATTCGCAGCTCTCTTTAGCCAAGCCGAAAAACGCTTCTTATCAGTTTTCCCAACGTGCTTGCGCTTCATAAATAATCCCATGGAACCTCCCTCACTTGACAAAGCAAACAAGTTACTGCCACCCACAAAACCCTTGCTTTACTCAGCAGGATCGTCCCCCGAGTAAAGATCAAGAGTCGCGGGAGGTGCCTGCGAATTTCTATTTATCGAGCTGGTTGGTGGCGGTTGGCAGACCTGCTGGCTGGGGTTGTCCCGTCCCC
>JAOZSZ010000139.1:0-660 GCA_029939385.1 Pontiella sp.
ACCATTTCCTTGAAGAGTTCAATTTGATTGCTGTCCACCTCCTCTTCAAAGGAGGTCTCCCATTCATCAACCGAACAATAAGCATCGCAAAAATGTTCCTGTCGAACAGGAAAAATGCTCCTTCCTGCAAGCTTCCGACGTCGAATACGCCGAGTAATAAAGAGACTTAATGTACTAATACTCATCAGACTGAGAGTTCCTGGCTCAGGAATAGCGGCCACACGAAATCCAGTGCTTCGTAAACCTGATGCACCTGATCCCGTCTCATATGACCCACCCCATATATAGGCTTTTCCCGTCTCACGTTCAGTTTCGACCCACTCCCAAGCCTTGCCCATCATATCCTTGGTACCGTTTTGTTCAGTCAGAGTACCGGTTCCAACATCCCAAAGAGAGGTAAGCCCTAGATCGTCCCCATCATAGTTTGCTTGTGTTCCCGCCACAGGTTTTACATCAGGATTCGCGGCATAAAGAGAATAAACTCCACCTCCAACATGATATGCAGCCTTATACCACTCATCCGTAGTCGGCAAAACATAGACCATTCCATACGTCGCCACAGCCGAAGATCGATTAATACCCATTACTTCCCCATTACTATCAATCGTATAAGCCCCTAAAGTATCATCACCCGATGTTAACCAATTGGAAAAACGTGCG
>JAOZSZ010000139.1:670-4760 GCA_029939385.1 Pontiella sp.
GAGTCCCTCCTCCTATTCCACTCTGAAAAAACTGTGAACTAGTCACTTCGCGCACCCCAATACGATAGCCGTAGGATACCGCACCATATCCGTTTCCATCGGCCGCATTCCCAGTCTCGCCAATATTCACAAAATCCATTGTGAACAGACCAAAATCATCTGCAACAACCGAACCGATCAATAGACCTATTATCATTACCGAACGTGTGATTAATTTCATATTAATCCCCTTTTTGAACCCGCGTGGGTTCATCACCCTTAATTAATGTATTTATTTAAACTATCTATATAAAAAGTTTCATATAAAAACCAATCTCTGATTTAAAGGATTCATTCCTAAAAAAACAAGGGTTATCTGCTTTTTTATACCCCATAATTTCTTATGCCTTTCGAGAGATAGCCCTTTCTCTAAAAAAAGAGCCCTAATCGTGAAAAGTTAAAGATCGGTATGCAATCGAGCTTCGAGTATCGGTAGGGCTTGACTCCAGCCTTTGGAAAGGGAGTGAAGATCATGCTTAATACAGGTGACTTCCTTAAACCGCTCTTCATTGGAAAGATCCGTACGCTGCACCAAAGCCCCCCGATCACGCTCCAACTGTCGCTTCCAGAACAATAGAATATACTGTTGCGCCAACTCAATCGGCAGGGTTTCGGCATCAATCGCTCGGGATTCCTCAACTTGAATGCGACTAATCACTTTTTGTGTCTCTTCGTCAAAATCATGAAAGGACGCGGTAAGAACTTCGGGGAGATCAACCATGAGCAACTCGAGGAGATCGCGACAAATGGGGTCGGTTAGATAATGCGCGGGAAGAAAATCGTGAACCAAAGGATGGACGTCATGATAGTGATGAACGAGCAGTTCGAGCAGGCTGGTCTCCTGCCGAGGATAGGTTTTCTGTGAAGAAAGAGCCGGTTGTTCATTCTCAGAGCGACGAGATGCCGGACGTTGCTTGCGCTGATCGCGTCGCAAATCTTGACTAAATGCTGATGAGGAAATATTTAATAGATCGGCCGCGCGATGAATCATTGAATCACGCCGCGCAGCAGACGGGCATTGATTGATCAAATTTATGGCCGCCTGCACTACACGCATACGACCCGCTTCGGTTCCCATATTTTCTTTCTGCCCCAAGCAGTCGATCAGAAAATCGAGGGCAGACGGCGCCTCTTTCACTCGCTCAATTAAAGCCTCTGCTCCACTTTTTTTGATAAGGGAATCGGGATCTTCCTTTTCAGGGAGGGTGACGACGCGAACACTCAGTTCCGCAGCAATAAATATTTCAGACGAAGCGAGCGCAGCCTTTATTCCCGCGGCATCAGCGTCAAGCACGAGGATCACTTCATCAGCATAACGCTTAATGAGGCGAGCGTGGCTTTCTGTAAGGGCAGTACCTTGTGAGGCAACAACATTGTTCAGACCAACCTGATGGCAACGAATCGCATCTATTTGCCCCTCAACAACAATGGCCTGACGAGCCTCAACGATGGGTTTACGCGCTTTATCAAAAGCAAAAAGCACCTGGCTCTTATGAAAGAGTAAACTTTCAGGACTATTAACATATTTTGCCCCTTTTTCTGCTTTATTCATGATTCGCCCGCTAAAACCAATCACTCGTCCCATAGGATCACAAATCGGAAACATAATGCGGTTACGAAAACGATCGTAATAGTGCACCTTGCCATCCCGTTCAGAGGGAACAACAACACCAGCCGCTTCGAGCTGTTCGGAAGTGTATCCTTTTTTGAGTGCACGCTTCATTAATCCGTCCCACTCATTCGGAGCAAACCCGACTTGAAATTCCTTAAGCATTTCAAGTGGAAGGTCGCGCTCTTCCAGATAACGGCGAGCCTCGGCGCCCTCAACTCCCTCCATCAGCAAGCGGTGATAAAAAGCAGCAGCATCGCGATGAATTTTAAATAGAGAATCTTTGTCTCCACTATTTTCGGGTTCGCCGCCCTCATAAGTGATTTCAACCCCCGCGCGTTCCGCAAGAATCTTAACCGCCGTAACAAAATCAATCTTCTCATAGTCCATCACAAAACGGAAAACATCGCCACCCGCACCGCACCCAAAACAGTGGAAAATTTGGCGGGTTTCATTGACGGTGAACGAGGGTGTTTTTTCCTGATGGAACGGACAGTTGCACTTGAAGGTCGATCCCCGGCGACGCAGCTGGGGCAAATAAGAGCCGACGACCTCCACCACATTGCACCGTGAGCGGATTTCTTCGATTGTTTCCTTTGGAATCATTGCCATTCATCAGGAATACCCCATCCAATGCCCCCGTCTCAACTTTTCCCGCTCAAAATTTTAACTCGAAGAGTTGCTGTTTCTGTTTTCAATCTTTAATCTCTTTGAGATCAAACGAAATAAAGGCAGGGGAAATATGAGAATAAAGGACCTTGGAGAGCTAAATAATGAATGTTTTCTGCGCGAAGCCTTTAACGCAAAGATTCGAAAAAAACTACTCCGCTCCGCTCTCCTTAGAAGAAATGTCTATCTGGCTCTCTTCATTATTGGATTTATATGTATTTTTGTAGCGGGACTTTCTGGCCTGACAACGTTAAGCATTCTCTCACTGTTCCTTGCAACACTTTCACTCGTTGTAGTGAGCAAATATGACACTCAACTTTTTTTTCTAAAGCTTATTCAAAAAAAGGCTGAAGACTAAAACTTAAATGATTAACCTTCCGCCTTATTCAAAGACCCCTGCCTCTTCCTGATAGAGAAGAGCATCTTTTAGCTTATTGATTTGCTCAAGCTTTGCCTGGGGAAGATGGGGCTGTATGCGTGGAACGATTTCGTAGCAAACCAATTTCCCAACGTAGGATTTCACGCGAAAATTGTCATAAAATTTTGGAGGGCCTAGCATCACTAGAAAAATCATTACAAACAAGGCCGCAAATATCCCGCGAACAAAACCAAGAATAAAACCATAGGTGCAATCGGAGCGGTCAGAAATTTGGGTCTTGAGTACCTTCTCTAAGAACTTACTAACCAAAATAAAGAAGCCAATCATGAGGATCGCCAATCCCGCAAAAATCAACCACATCATATAGGTTTCATTCAAATTGCGGAATACCCCTCCCAAATAACTAAAAATAGCGGGATAAGCAAAAAAGAGCACAAAACCCATCGCCACAAAGGTAATGATATGTGCCACCTGACCCGCAAATCCTTTTTGAAAACCACTCAGCGCAAGTAATAACGCCACGCTTAAAAATGCAACATCAACCAAACTAAGCCATTCTGGAATCATTGGAATCTCCTTTCTTTTCTTCCTGCGTATTATGCCCTCATTACTAGCAATTTCAACGCCACATCTCGAAGAATTTTATCAGGAAATTAGATCTCCCAAAAACAACCAAAAGGAGAATTAGCCGCGGAAGAGCACCTTGGAGCAACGCGGAAAATAATTTTCGAGAGAAAATAATGAGCGAAGCGAATGGTTCACGATCGCAAGAATAATGACGTTGGGTTCTCTGTACTCTTTTACGTCCATAAACCCCTCCTACGAGCCATATATTATTCTGCCCGCACCGACAACGGAACCATTACCTTAGATTGGGATTTGCAGGAGGTTTCGACCTGCACGACCGAGTTTAAAGAGAGGCTATCTGGCGCAACGGTCAACTTCAATTGCCAACGGCCCTCGGCCAGTTTTTTGGTCTCAACCGATCCTTCTCCAGATTCGAGCTTGGCGGAAAGAACTTCGAATTGCCGGCCATCCCCGCTTCGTAGCATAACCAACCGCTCGATGGATTTAGAAGATCGCGAAGAAAATTGAATCTGTTCCGGCACCACTTGAATAATGGGCTTCACCGTTCCAATCACCGGAACATTCACCGTCCCCGAAGAAAAGTTCAGTACAATCTGCCCGTTCAGCTTTCCCACCGCCAACGGCTCCGAGGAACTAAGCCGAATCGTCCAGTTGCGCTGCTCCAAAGCGGGGTCAACGATCCCGCCTACAACATTGGCCTCGACCCCCCTTATCATCGACTTAACCGACTCCAGCATTACCTCCTCATCCAGCAGGTTGGTAGCCGTGATGGTTTGTGAAACAAAACGATCTGGATATAGAACTCC
>JAOZSZ010000324.1 GCA_029939385.1 Pontiella sp.
AAGCAGTAGCTTGGCATCCGCCGGAATGGAATGGTTTTCGAGCACCTTTTTCAGCATTTGAAAGACAAGCGATCGACCCTCGTGATACGAAAGCCCCGGAACGATTCCCGCCCACTTGCTATTAAACGCCGCCGTATCAAAACGATCCGTTTCCGCTAAGGCGCTTTCCCCTTCAAGCAATCCTTGCCAGCACAACTCGGTTCCGAGTCCATAGGGCGTAATCAATTCCGCATCCGTAATTAAAACCCGGTTCATTCGCCCCCTCCCAGCTCTCCAGCAAGCCAGCGCTGTTGCTGTCTTTCAAGCAACGGAGGCAGGGTAAAACACGGTTCCCCGGTTGAGGCCGAGCTAAAGAGCTGGGTCGTATAACCCGTTGCCGCCAGCGTGCCGTCCTCCTTGGTAATCGTATATTCAATATTGATCCGCGCGGCCTCCGTCCAAAGCATCGTGGCCTTTACCGTAAAGAGCTCGTCCAGCAGTAGTGAACTAAAATAATCGACGTGCAACTGGACAATCGGCGCATAGACCCCCGCAGAAAAGAAATCCTCATAGCCCAATCCACCCAAGCGGCGCAGCTCGGTGGAGGCCTCCTCGAACAGCGTCGCATAGTGCCCGTGCCACATCACCGCCATAGCATCCACCTCGCCAAAGCGCGCGCGGCGCTGAAACGAATAGACCAGTGGATCGGGAACCCCCGCCTCACGCTTGAAATATTTTTTCTTTCTACGCATCTTTAACCCTCAACTTAAATTCCGCCACGCGCTCCCCATCAGACATAATGCTGACCCGCAAGAGGCTCTCGATCAGCGTACCTCGTATCTGCAAAAGCTGATCTGGAACCACCATAGCAACAAACTTGGCATTAATGATTTCGGACAGCACCTGCGGCGTTTCGCGCATCCGTCCGGCCAATACTACGGCCAAGCCAATCTGGCAAACGCCCGGCAGCACCGGCTGCTGTGGGAAGTGCCCCTTAAACCCCGAGAAACTCGGAGGAAACGAAATCTCAACCGTCGCGGTATCACCCTCCACCGCAAAATCTTTCAACCATTCATTAATCTCTTTTTTCATACATCACTCGCTTACTTACTCCGAATAGACCTCTTTCACTCGCAGGATCATACGGTAGTGGAACTGTTTATTATGCAGGATGATTCCCATGGGATACAGCTTTCCGGCAACCTCTTCATATTCAAAATAGCGCACTGTACAGCGGGTTTTCCAGCCTTTGGAAAAACGCTTTTCAGTCAACCGTTTCTCCGGACCGGAGAAGGTATATTTCACTGTTTCGCCATCGCACTTTTCGGTGAAGACCATCCGATTCTTTTTATGCTTCACATCGGCTCCGGCGGGGGGTGTCCAGCTGAGATAGATGCGGCGGAGATCCTGCCCGATGGCCTTGGCAAAGTGTTCCCGATGTTTTTCCATCGGCGGCGGAACAATAAGCG
>JAOZSZ010000008.1 GCA_029939385.1 Pontiella sp.
GCATTTGGGCGGGTATGAAATGAAAACCCGCGCCGAGGCGGCGCTTTGTGGTCTTGGGTGTACCGTGGAGGATTTTAAAAAGCCGTTCGCCTCCTTCAGTGGGGGATGGCAAATGCGTTCGGAACTCGCACGCACACTCATTGCTAATCCCGATTTGCTCATGTTGGACGAGCCATCAAACTATCTCGACTTACCGGCTGTCGAATGGCTTCAGAAATATTTACGTGGTTTTGATGGAACCATGTTGTTGATTTCGCACGACCGTTATCTGCTTCGCTCGCTTTCAACCATCACACTTGAAATTTCCGGAGGTCATGCCACGCGCTATCAAGGGGGCTACGACTATTATTTAAAAGAGCGCGAAGAGCGACTTCGCCACCAGCTTGCCGCCAAGAAAAATCAAGATCGGGAGCGCGAGCAGATTGAAAGTTTTGTGCGTCGTTTTCGTGCAAAAAGCACGAAGGCCGCGCAGGTACAGAGTCGAATTAAGCAACTCGAAAAAATGGAAGTCATTGAAGCCCCCGCCATGGTCGCTAATCTTTCAAAAATCCGGATCGGCGAGCCGCCGCACAGTGGGCATGAAATGGTTCGGCTGGAGCAGGCGGGGATTACTTACGACCAGACGCGGTGGATTTTTAAAGCGTTGGATGTGAATATTAATCGGGGCGAGAAGGTGGCCTTGGTGGGATTCAACGGCATGGGAAAAACCACGCTATTGCGTACCCTTGCCGGAGCTCTTGCTCCCAGTGAAGGAAAGCGCGTTCTCGGGCATAAGGTGGTAGTTGGCTATCAGTCGCAAGATTTTGCTGAAACCATGCCGCCGGAAAAGAGTGTTTTTCATATCGTAAAAGATCAGGCACCTAATGTCTCCGAAGGTGAGATCCGAAAACTGCTCGGTGGGTTTGGTTTTAGTGGGGATACTATTCAGAAAAAATGTGGCATTCTGAGTGGAGGCGAAAAGATCCGCCTTGCTTTTGCTCGGTTATTTATTAATCCGCCTAACTTTTTACTACTCGATGAGCCCACCACTAACCTGGATGTTAATGGACGCGAGGCCCTGGAGTCGGCCTTGAAGAATTATAAGGGCGCGGTTTGTGTGGTTAGCCACGATGTCACTTTTGTGCGTAATATGGCCGAGCACATTATTGCCATCGATTCCTCTGGCGTGACTCGTTACCCCGGAGGCTACGACTACTACATTGAGAAACTTGAAGCCCATAACCAAAAGCATGAACCTGTGGCGGGTGGGGCGGCCACCTCATTGACCTCCTCCGCGGAGCCGATGGCCAAAGGGAAGGATGCACGTAAAGCACGAGCGGAGCAGCGTGAGGCAGAAAAGGCCTTACGAACGATTGAAAAGAAGGTGGATGAATTAACCGAAGAGCAGACCGCCCTTGCCGAAGAAATGATGTCGCGGCGTGATGCTGACTTCGCCACCATTAATGCGCGGTTGGCTAAAATCCAATCCGAGATTCAATCCTTAGAGGCTCGCTGGGAAAAAACCGCTGAAACCATGTAGCGGGTGCTTTATTTTTTTGAATTAAGCACCCAGCGCTTGTTGTACCAAAAATATTGTTCAGGGGTTTCGCAGATTTCTTTTGAGAGCGCGCCCATAACTTCCTGCATCATACGTTGCTGATCCTCCTTCTTCTCCAGAGCAGGATCGGGGCGGATGGGATCCAGCAGGATTGCATGATGTTGAGTCCATCCGATGCGCCGCACGCAGATGGGGTAGATGGGGCAGTTGGCCAGTTGTGCGAAGGCCGCTGTGCCGGGCGCAATGGTAGCCGTACCGTTGAGAAAATCGACCGTGATCCCCTTGCCTCGTACACCGATGTCGGGAAGAATAGCCAGCACTTTTCCATTTGTAAGCCGATCGGCGATTCCTTTGAACATCCGCGCCTCGCGGTGCAGCACCTCCATATTAAACGCGCGCCGCATTTTGTTGATATAGGCATCCATGAGCGGGTTTTTCTGCTTCCGCACAATCACGAAAAGGGGGAACCCCATAAGATCTCCCGCAATGCCCGCGATTTCCCAATTCCCCATATGGGGCGTTGCAAGGATGAAGCCACGGGGGTTTTCTTCCATGATTTGGTTCATGCTAGACTCTAGACTCGCCAAGGGTTGCTTCCGGATTTTTTTCAGCGTAAGCATTGAAAAACGCAGGGCATCGATGGCGTTGAAGCAGAGGTTTCGCCAAGCAATCCACGCGATGTGCCGAACCTCTTTTTTAGAATAGCGATCGCCGAACACGTCTTGAATACGTTGGTGAGTGCGCTCGACGTTAACCTTCCCTATAAAATGTGAACCCGCCGCAAAAAGCCAACCAAGCGCCAGTGCCACGCGTAAGGGCAGGATACGAATGAGTCCGGAAAAGAAAACCAGCAAGAGATATTCAACAACATGTTTGGGCTTATATTTCATGGTTAGTTATTTCGTTTATTGTTCCATTTTCGCGCTTTGGGCGGGTTGCGCAAGGGGTCGGATTTGGCGGCGATGTAGACGAGGCCTTCGCCAATGATGTGTTCAATCCTTTGCTCTAGTTCTGCGCAGGGGCGGACTTTATATTCATGAGCCGTGTTAATAAAAATCTTTGCCCCTTCAACAAACTCGATACATAAATGGAGCGGGGTGTTTCCGGGGTATTCGGTGATCGTCTCTTTTAGCGTATCCATTCCCGGTTCATTTATGCTCATTTCGGGGAGGTGGAGGCTGACGCGTTCGCAGAAAAGGTTAGCGGCTTGTTCAAGGGGGAAGATTTCTAGCACCTGAAATTTTAAGTCTCCGCTGTCTTCTTCCATCATGATTCCACCAAACATGACGGTGGCATCATCTTCAATTAAGGCGCCATATTCCGCGAATGATTCGGGGAAGATGATGGCGCTAATGGATCCACCAAGCCCTTCGATCCGAAAGGTAGCCATTGGTTTTTGCTCTTTTTTGGTGAAGAGCTTTCGTATTTCAACCACCATTCCGCCGATGCGGGTGCGTTCACCGGCGGCGAGTTGTTGGAGATCTTTCACCCGTTTTAGGGCAAATTTATTGAGCGCCCATTCGTGGCGAATGAGCGGGTGGCCGGAGATATAGAAACCAATCAGCTCTTTCTCGGCCGCGAGCATATTGGATTCTGACCAGGGCTTGACCTCCGGAAGTTCTTCGTCGGAGCTAGTGCTTGTTTCTTCCGCCGCGCCCATCATATCAAACATAGAACATTGGCCGGAGGCTTTATCCTTAAGGGCCTCAGCGGCTCGGCCGATGGCCGTCTCCATTCCATTAAAAAGCCGAGCGCGGTGGATGCCGCTGTGGTCGAAGGCGCCCGAGCGAATTAGACTTTCGATCACCTTCTTGTTGGTGCCACTGATCCGCGCGCAAAAATCCATCAACCCCTCAAAGGGGCCGTTGCTATCGCGTTCCTTTACAATTTCTTCAACAATGCCTTCGCCCACGCCCTTGATGGCGGCCATGCCGAAACGGATGCCGCTGCCGTCTTTCACGGCATTAAACCGACTGATCGATTCGTTGACGCTCGGCGGCAATACCTCGATTCCCATCTCTTTGGCTTCGGAAATAAATCCGGTCAGTTTATCGGAGTTCCCCATTTCACCTGAGAGAAGTGAGGCCATGAATTCGGCGGGATAGTGCGCTTTAAGCCAGGCGGTTTGGTAGGTCACAAAGCCGTAGGCGGTGGAGTGGGATTTATTAAATCCGTACTGCGCAAATTTTTCGATATTATCAAAGATGGTTCCGGCGAGCTTGGCATCGATATGATTCGTCTCTTTGCATCCATCCACAAACTTGCCGCGTTGTTGTGCCATGACTTCCGCTTTTTTCTTACCCATGGCGCGGCGGAGGATATCGCCTTCCCCGAGTGTGAAGCCGGCGAGGGTTTGTGCGGCCTGTTGGATCTGCTCTTGGTAAACAATAATACCGTTGGTCTCTTTCAGAATGGGTTCGAGCAGCGGGTGGTCGTATTTCACCTCTTCATGCCCGTGCTTCCGTTTGATGAAGTCGGGGATGAATTGCATCGGCCCCGGGCGGTAGAGCGCAAGGATGGCGATGATGTCTTCGATGCAGTCGGGAGCCACCTGTCGGAGGGTGTCGCGCATGCCGCCGGATTCTAACTGAAAGACGCCTATGGTATCGCCGCGCGCGAGCATCTCGTAGGTCTTGGCATCGTCGAGCGGCAGCTTTTCCGGATCGAGGGCAATGCCGTGGTTCCGTTTAATGAGTGCGCAGGCTTCGTAGATGGTCGTGAGATTTTTTAATCCAAGAAAATCCATTTTCAGCAGGCCGATATCTTCGGTGGGCCCTTTTTCAAACTGGACAAGGATGAGCTTTTCTTTTTGCTCACGCATGAGCGGAATAATTTCGATGAGCGGTTTTTCGCCGATGACCACCCCGGCGGCGTGCATTCCCGTATGGCGCGGCAGGCCTTCGAGTTGCCGCGCATATTTCATAATACGCCGGGCTTCGGGTTCGGTTTGGGTCGCTTGTTTAAAATCAGGACTCTCGGCAAGGGCCTTTTCAAGGGTGGTGCCGGGGGTTTCGGGAATCATCTTAGCCAGACGATCGCAGTAGGGCAGGGGAATTTCAAGAACACGCCCGAGGTCGCGCATCAGGGTTTTGGCGCCGAGTGTGCCGAAGGTAATAATCTGCGCAACGCACTCCTCTCCATATTTATCACGCACATATTTGATGACGTCCGCGCGTCGGGTCGGGCAAAAATCGATATCGAAGTCGGGCGGTGAAACTCGATCTGGGTTGAGGAACCGCTCGAAGATCAGGTTGTATTTAAGGGGATCGACGGTTGTGATCGATAGGGAGTAAGAGAGGAGCGAACCCGCTCCCGATCCGCGACCGGGGCCAACGGGAATGCCTTCGTTGCGGGCGTATTGAATGAAGTCCTGTACCACGAGGAAATAGTTGATGTAGTTCGTCTTTTCGATAATGCCGACTTCGTAGTAAAAGCGCTTGTTGATCTCCTTTTCATGGTCGTCCTTAGGCTGGTCGAGGTCGTCGAGGCCGTAGAGTTTTTCGAGACCGGTTTTCCCGAGGTGAATGAGATAATTCTTTTTATCGGTAAATCCTTCGGGGAGGATGAAGCTTGGAAAGTGAAGCCGGTGAGCAGGGAGGTCGAACTCAAACTCAACATTACAGCGTTTGGCAATCTCGATGGTGTTGGAGATGGCCTCGGGATGGTCCGGGAAGAGGGCCGCCATCTCCTCTCCGCTTTTCATATAGAACTGATCGCCTTCGTAGCGATGGCGGGAGGTGTCGGCCACGAGGTCGCCCCGTTGAAGACAGATGAGCACGTCGTGCGCCTCGGCATGTTCCTTTCGGACATAGTGAACATCGTTGGTGGCCACCAGGGGGAGGCCGGTGCGCTTAGCAATTTCTATAATATTCGGATTGGCCGCCTTTTGGTCGGCGATTCCATGATCCTGCAACTCCAGAAAAAAGTTATTTTCGCCAAAGATATCGGAATATTCACGCGCGAGCGTCTCGGCTTTTTCGAGATCCCCATCTTTGCAGGCCTCGGTGACTTCGCCCCGCAGGCAGGCGGAGAGGCCGATGAGGCCTTTGCTATATTTTCGCAACAGGGCTTTGTCGATCCGCGGTTTGTAGTAAAACCCTTCAAGCGAGGCGAGGGATACGAGTTTGACGAGGTTTTGATAGCCCTCCTGCGTTTCGGCCAGCAGGACCAAATGCATATTATTGCGCTGGGAGCTTTTTTCTTCAATGCCCTTCCGGGCGAGGTAAACTTCGCACCCAATAAGGGGCTTAATTCCCACCGAACGGGCGGCCTTATAGAAATCGACCGCACCGTAGAGTACGCCATGATCCGTGATGGCCAACTGTTTCATCCCCATATCAACGGCGGCCTTCATGGCCTCTTTGATTTTTACGGCACTATCGAGCAGGCTATAGCTCGTGTGGAAATGTAGATGGCAAAATGGGGTGCTCTTCACAAAAATCCCTCTCCTCAGACTGGGGTAAGAAATGAAGATAAAATTCGCTCTGGGAAATGAACAGAACAAAGTTCCGACGGTTGAGATTTCGCCGCTTTTTATTGGGGTTGGTTTGGCGTCTTATGAGCCTTTAATTTAGGACTTACATTGACTTGGCAGGGGGCAAACACCAATCTGGCTCACTCATTTCTTAGGAAAATAAGGTTTTTTTATGACTGAAAATAAAAGTTTTTATAAAGATGACGCCTTTTGTCCGGTTGGATTTCCGGAAAAGCAGGGCTTATATTCTCCGCAAAATGAACACGATGCCTGTGGCGTTGGCTTTATCTGTAACCTGAAGGGAAAAAAATCCCATAGTATCATCAAGGATGCTTTGGAAATCCTGGTTCGTTTAACGCATCGGGGCGCGGTGGGTGCTGACCCCTTAACGGGCGACGGCGCAGGTATTTTGCTCCAGATTCCTCACACATTCTATAAAGGGGAATGTAAGAAAATTGGAATTGAATTGCCGGATGCACTGGAATACGGAACGGGGCTTGTTTTTATTCCAAAAGAGGAGACGCAACGCGAGGCGTGCAAAAGCATCTTGGAAGAAAGGATTGAAGCGGAAGGTCAAAAATTTCTGGGATGGCGAAAGGTCCCCACGTGTAACAAGTTTATCGGAAAAACAGCCAAGGCTTCGGAGCCAGATATTTGGCAGATCTTTATTGGTCGCGGCGAGGGGATCGATCACGAACGCGTCTTTGACCGCATGCTCTACATGATTCGTAAATCGGCCGAAAATAAAATCTTTAAGTCCGAGATGGTCGACAAGAACGATTTTTATATCCCGACGCTGACCTGCCGCATTATTATCTATAAAGGGTTGCTGTTGCCGGAGCAGATGGAGGAATACTATCCCGATCTCCTGAATCCTGAATTTGAGTCCGCGCTGGCCCTTGTTCATCAGCGTTATAGCACCAATACCTTCCCTGCATGGAAGCTTGCGCAGCCGTTCCATTTGATGTGCCATAATGGAGAAATCAATACGGCGCGCGGAAACTTTAATTGGATGAACGCCCGCCAAGGACTATTTAAATCCGACCTTTTAGGTGAAAATCTTGAACGATTGTTTCCCATGATCCAACCGGGGCTCTCTGACTCGGCGCAACTCGACCAAGCCGTGGAGTTGCTCTATCACACGGGCCGTTCGCTTCCTCATGTGATGATGATGCTCATTCCCGAAGCATGGCAAAATCATAAAACCATGTCTCCAGAGAAAAAAGCCTTCTATGAATATCACTCCACATTAATTGAACCCTGGGACGGCCCCGCGTCGATTCCATTTACCGATGGCAGTTGCATTGGTGCCATTCTTGACCGTAACGGGCTGCGGCCCTCGCGCTATATCTTAACCAAAGACGGTTATGTGATTATGGGGTCGGAAACCGGGATTGTGGATATTGATCCGGCGAATGTGAAACAGAAGGGCCGCCTTGAGCCGGGGCGGATGTTCCTCGTGGATATGGAAGCGGGACGTATTATTCCCGATGAAGAAATTAAGCATAAGATTGCCACGCAGGCGCCCTACGGCGAATGGGTGAAAGATAATCTAGTGAGTCTTGCCGGCCTTCCCGAGGAAACGGTTGAGGCTTCAGACCTGAGCGCCATCCTCGAACGCCAGCGGTTATTTGGTTATACGATGGAGGATCAAAATCATATCATCGGCCCGATGGCCACCAAGGGGATCGAGCCGACGGCCGCCATGGGAGTGGATACTCCCTTACCCATACTTTCGGAAAAACCGCAGTTGCTTTATAACTATTTTAAGCAGCTTTTTGCGCAAGTCACGAATCCTCCGCTCGATGCTATTCGTGAAGAACTAGTGACCTCGCTTCTGGTTAATATCGGGAGTGAACAGGATCTATTTGCAGAAACACCGCAACACTGCCACCAGCTTAAAGTGGAACAACCGATTCTTACGAATGAAGTGCTTCAGAAAATTAATGCACTCGATCGGGAAGGCTTAAAATCCTTAACGTTGCCGTTTCTCTATAAAGCCGCCGGTGGTGAGGCCGCCCTGCGCGAAGCGCTGGAGCAACTTTGTGACAAGGCCTCGCAGGCGATTGATGAAGGCTATACGCTATTGGTTCTTTCTGATCGCAACGCGAATAAAGAAAATGCGCCGATTCCTGCCCTCCTCGCAACGGCGGCGGTACATTGCCATTTAATCGAGAAAATGACACGAACCCGCTGTGGTTTGGTGATTGAAAGTGGGGAGCCCCGCGAGGTTCATCACTTTGCCTTACTCTTTGGATTTGGTGCGGGAGCGATTAATCCCTATATGGTTTTCGAAAACCTTGAAGAGATGATTCAGAAGGATTCCTTGCCCGGCATCAGTATCCGCAAAGCAACGCGCAACTACATTAAGGCCATTAATAAAGGAATCCTTAAGGTCATGTCTAAGATGGGGATTTCCACACTACATTCCTATCGGGGTGCACAGATTTTTGAGGCTCTTGGAATTAATCGCGATGTGATAGATCAATATTTTATCGGCACGCCCTCTCGAATTGGGGGGATTGGACTCGATGGAATTGTTCGAGAGATCGAGGCCCGCCATAAGCAGGCATTCCCGAAGCGTCAGATCCCAAAAAATCTAAAACTCGATATTGGAGGCGCTTATAAATGGCGCCGGAACGGCGAGGCGCATCTGTTGGATCCGATGGCTGTGGCCAAGCTGCAGGAGGCCGTTCGTACCGATAATCTTGAACGATTCCGCGAGTTTTCGGATCTCATTAACGATCGAAACAAGCACCTCTGTACATTACGCGGACTCTTTGAATTTAAAACCGACCGCGAGCCGGTTCCATTGCGTGAAGTTGAGTCCTGGAGCTCGATTGTCACACGGTTCAAAACCGGAGCCATGTCTTACGGATCGATTAGTCAGGAAGCCCATGAAACCCTCGCGATTGCGATGAACCGCATCGGCGGAAAAAGTAATAGCGGTGAGGGAGGGGAGGACCCCGATCGTTTCGATCTTGATATTAATGGCGACCTGCGCCGCTCGGCCATTAAACAAGTGGCTTCCGGGCGATTTGGTGTGACGAGTAATTATCTCACCAACGCGGATGAAATTCAGATCAAGATGGCGCAAGGCGCCAAGCCGGGGGAGGGAGGACAATTACCGGGGCACAAAGTTAAGCCATGGATTGCTCGAACACGAAATTCTACTCCCTATGTAACGTTGATTTCGCCGCCACCGCATCATGACATCTATTCCATCGAAGATCTTTCGCAGCTTATTTACGATCTAAAGAATGCCAATCCTCTGGCTCGTATTAACGTTAAGCTCGTTTCTGAAGTTGGGGTTGGAACCATTGCGGCGGGTGTGGCTAAGGGCAAAGCCGAAGTCGTGCTTATTTCTGGTTTCGATGGCGGAACAGGGGCCTCCCCGCAATCGTCCATCAAGCATGCGGGACTGCCTTGGGAATTGGGGTTGGCAGAAACTCAACAAACATTAGTGCTCAATAATCTGCGTAGCCGTATTCGAGTCGAGGTCGATGGCAAGCTACTCACGGGTCGTGATATTGCCATTGCCTGCCTGCTTGGCGCCGAGGAATTTGGTTTTGCCACGGGGCCACTGATCACGCTGGGTTGTGTCATGCTACGCCTGTGTCATCTCAATACGTGTTCGGTAGGGATTGCCTCGCAAGACCCCGAACTTCGCCGAAAGTTTTCTGGAAAACCAGAGTATGTGGTCAACTTCTTCCGCTTTATTGCCGAAGAGCTCCGGCAAATTATGGCTCAGCTTGGCTTCCGCTCTATTGACGATATGGTGGGGCATTCCGAACGGCTTGATATCACTCAAGCACTCACCCATTGGAAAACCAAGGGGCTCGATCTTTCCAGTATCTTGTATAAACCAGATGTCAGCCCAGCCATCGGTACCCGTTGTATCGATTCGCAGAACCATAACCTTGAAAAAGCACTCGACCATAAGTTGATTTCGCTTTCGAAGTATGCGCTCCGCCGATCAGAACCCGTTGAAATCAACGTCGACATTCAAAATACGAATCGCACCGTGGGCGCCATGCTCAGTTATGAGATTTCAAAACGCTACGGGGAAGAGGGGCTGGCAGAAGATACCATTAAGGTGAATTGTAAAGGTTCTGCGGGACAAAGCTTCGGGGCCTTCAGTGCCAAAGGAATTACCTTTAATATTCAGGGCGATGCCAATGACTATTTTGGCAAAGGCCTTTCTGGAGCCAAACTAATTATTCGTCCGCCCGCAGAATCCACGTTTGTTGCCGAGGAAAACATTCTGATCGGCAACGTGGCCTTCTATGGTGCGGTTCGAGGCGAAGCTTATATTCGTGGATTAGCCGGCGAGCGTTTCTGCGTTCGTAACTCCGGTGTGCAGGCCGTGGTGGAAGGGATTGGCGACCATGGCTGCGAATATATGACTGGCGGAAACGTGGTTATTTTGGGTCCAACGGGGCGGAACTTTGCCGCCGGCATGAGTGGTGGAGTGGCCTATGTATTGGATGAGGCGGGCGACTTTATTGAAAACCGCTGTAACTCCGAAATGGTAGACTTTGATCCCCTCGATGAGGACGACATTGATTCCTTGCGCGAACAGATCGAAAAACATTTCGACTACACCCAAAGTACCGTTGCAAAGCGGGTTCTTGAAAATTGGGAAGCGTCGCTTGAACATTTTATTAAAGTCATTCCGGTCGACTATAAACGTGCGCTGGCCTTACTCGCTAGCGAGCAGTACGCCGGAGAATAAGAAACTTAGATTCATTTAGAATTTCCGATGAAGGAGAGCGTTATGGGTAAACCCACAGGATTTAAAGAATTTAAACGGCAGGCTCCCGTAGAGCGACCCGTTGAAGAACGGATTTCGGACTATGAAGAGGTCTATGAACCGTTCCCAGAAGAAAAGCTTCAGCGGCAGGCGGCGCGTTGCATGAACTGCGGCATTCCGTTTTGTCATATTGGCTGTCCGCTCGGAAATATTATTCCCGAGTGGAACGATCTCGTTTACAAGGGGCAATGGAAAGCCGCTTGGGAGATCCTCTCCGCCACCAATAATTTTCCAGAATTTACCGGACGAATCTGTCCTGCCCCCTGCGAAGAGGCCTGCGTTCTTGGCATTAATGAGCCGGCTGTAAGTATCGAAAATATTGAAAAAACAATTATTGAGCATGCCTTTAATGAAGGATGGGTTGTCCCCGAACCTCCCGAAAGTCGGACGGGAAAAACGGCGGCCGTCATTGGCTCTGGGCCGTCTGGACTCGCGGCCGCCGATCAGCTTAACCGCGCGGGCCACAAGGTCACTGTTTTTGAACGGGCGAAGCGCCTCGGCGGGCTCTTACGCTTCGGTATTCCTGACTTTAAACTCGAAAAAAGAATCATTGATCGCCGGATCAAAATCATGGAGGAAGAGGGCATACACTTCCGTACCCAAGCCGCGATCGGAACCCAAGTTTCTATCGATGAATTGGACGAGTTTGATGTGGTCATTCTCTGCTGTGGATCCACCGAAGGCCGCGACCTTCCCATCCTTGGGCGAGATCTTGAAGGCATCCACTTTGCAATGGAGTTTCTTCCGCAGCAAAATAAAAAGATTGCGGGCGATCAATCGCGGGTAAAGATCTCAGCCAAGGGCAAGCATGTTGTGGTGATTGGGGGCGGCGATACGGGCTCTGATTGTATTGGAACCTCCATTCGTCAAGGGTGCAAATCCGTCGTCAATTTTGAGCTATTTCCACAGCCGCCACTTTATCGCCCTGCGCACCAGCCGTGGCCCTATTGGCCGATGAAGCTGCGGAGCAGCTCATCGCACCACGAATGCGAACAAGATCCCCGCAACTATGCACTGCTCACTAAAGCCTTTCGTGGAGAGGTGGGGCATGTGGTTGGCGTGACCTCTGTAAAGGTTGATTTCACGCGCGAGCGTCAAACCGGAAACTCCAATATGGAAGAGGTTCCCGGAACCGAGAAGGAGTGGAAGGCCGACCTTGTTTTGCTGGCCCTTGGCTTCACGGGACCCGAACGTAATAACGTGATTCACGGCTTGGGCATTGAACTGGATGAGCGCGGTAACATTAAGACGACCGAAACCTATCAAACAAACGTTGAAAATGTATTTGCCGCGGGCGACTGCCACCGAGGTCAGTCCCTGATTGTCTGGGCGATTTCCGAAGGCCGCGAAGCCGCCCGTTGTGCCGATATCTACCTGATGGGGGAATCGTATCTCCCCACGAAAGGACCCGACGATCTGCCGAGGAGGTAGAAAATAATATAGGCTTGCCGTCTCAAATACCGTAAAGAAATAGATGGTCACGATGAAGAGAATTGGTCGGAAATCAATCAGTGGTTTATTAAGTACATGGCTAAGTTGGAGACGGTTCTTCATCAGTCATTGAAAGAAATCAGTTAAGAAGGGATCGGGCGATGAATCAAAAAGACACACGTTGGCGGCAACGGTTTGAGAATTTCGAGAAGGCTTATCTGCTATTGGCGTCGACGATTGAGATAGATCGCCCTTCCGTGGTCGAGCGGGCGGGGCTGATCCAGTTTTTTGAGGTGACGTTTGAGTTGTCTTGGAAATTATTGAAGGACTATCTGGAGAGTCAGGATGTGAATCCGAAGTTTCCGCGCGATGCCATCAAGGAGGCTTTCCATTACGAGCTGATCGAGGATGGCGATGCCTGGATGAACATGCTCACCGACCGGAACCTGACGGTGCATACCTATAACGAAACCAAGGCCACCGAAATCGAGTTAAAAATCCGCACAGTCTTTTTCCCTGCCATTCAGCAGCTCTATCTTTTGATGAAGGAGCGTCTGTAGTGGATCGCTTTGGTTTAACTGAAAAGCAACTCCTCTTGGTCTCGGAGGCGATAGAGAAATTTGACGGAATCCGCGAAGCTCTCATTTTTGGCTCCCGGGCGATGGGCAACCACAAACCCGGCTCCGACGTGGACATTGCAATCAAGGGGCGGAATGTGGCCATGGAACTAAGTTCATTGCTCAACGAGGAGTTGCCTCTTCCTCACTATTTTGATGTGGTGCATTATGGGTCTTTGGATAGCGAATCCCTGATCCAGCACATCGATGAAGAGGGAATTAGTTTCTTCACACGCTGACTCGGGACAATCCGTTAGCTATTTGCAAGCATTTCATTCATGGCGGCGGCGGCTTTTCGGCCTTCGCCCATGGCGAGAATCACGGTGGCGGCTCCGAGGACGATGTCGCCTCCGGCATAGATCCGCTCGACGGAGGTTTTTCCATTTTCATCGGCCACAATATTTCCCCATTTATTGGTTTCGAGTCCGGGGGTGGTTTGGCGGATCAGTGGGTTGGAGTCGTTGCCGATCGCAACGATGACCGTATCGAGATCGATTTCAAATTCGCTCCCTTCGATGGCCATGGGGCGGCGTCGGCCGGAGTCGTCGGGTTCTCCAAGTTCGTAGCGTAGGCATTCGATCCCTCGTACCCAGCCCTGCTCGTCGGAAAGAATACGCTTGGGGTTTTCCAATAGATGAAAAATCACACCTTCCTCTTTGGCATGGCCGACTTCTTCTACTCGCGCTGGCATTTCAACTTCGGTGCGGCGGTAGATGAGATGAACTTCCTTGGCTCCAAGACGTACGGCGGTACGGGCGGCATCCATCGCCACATTTCCGCCCCCGAATACGGCGACTTTTTTGGAGTCCGAAATGGGGGTATCCGCATGGTCTTTTTCGTAGGCCCGCATGAGATTGGCGCGGGTTAGGTATTCGTTTGCAGAATAAACCCCCACCAAATTTTCGCCTTCAATATTCATGAAGCGCGGAAGTCCGGCCCCCGTTCCAATGAAGAGCGCATCGAAGCCATCTTCATCGAGAAGAGATTGGATTTTACGAGTGCGTCCAATCACGAAATTGGGTTTTAGTTCGCACCCCATCTTTGTGAGGACATCAATTTCTTTTTGTACAATGGCCTTGGGCAGGCGGAACTCGGGGATGCCATATATCATGACGCCGCCGGGTTTATGAAAGGCTTCGAAGAGAACCACGTGGTGGCCTTCGCGACGGAGGTCGGCGGCAACGGTGAGTCCGGCGGGGCCGGTTCCAATGATGCCCACTTTCTTTCCGGTTTCAGGTTTAATGGCTGGGGTTTCGATTAATCCATTTTCGCGCTCCCAGTCCGCAACATAGCGTTCGAGGCGTCCAATACTGACGGCTTTGTCGACCGATTTAAGTACTTTCCCCACGGTGCAGGGGGCTTGGCATTGCGTTTCTTGCGGGCAGACCCGTCCGCAGACGGCGGGTAACAGACTGCTCTCTTTTAGAATATCAATGGCCTTTTGGTTGTTATCATCCGCAATCGCTTGAATGAAGCCGGGAATATCAATCCCGACAGGGCAACCGGCAATACACGGGGCTGTTTTACATTGAAGGCATCGCTCTGCTTCGAGCTTCGCCTGTTCGGGGGTGTAGCCGAGCGCGACCTCTTTCATGTTGGTACGGCGTATGGCGGGATCTTGCGAGGGCATCTCCTGCGCGGGGATAGCCATGCGATCTTTGGGCTTGAGTGGCTCCGTTCTTTTTGTGAGTTCTTCCCACGCTTGTTTGGCGTCTTCGGCTAATTTTTCAGAGGAGATATAGCTCATTTTTTTGATCCTCCATGGAGTCCAATTTTGCAGGCATGGTCTTCTTGTTTTTTGAAAAAATTAAGTCGATTCATCATGTTATCGAAATCAACCAGATGGCCGTCGAACTCGGGGCCGTCTACACAGACAAACTTGGTTTCGTCGCCGACCGTGACACGGCATCCGCCGCACATACCGGTGCCATCCACCATAATGGTATTGAGCGAAACCTGAGTGGGGACTTTATAGGGCCGCGTGGTTTCGGCGCAGAATTTCATCATAATGGGAGGGCCAATGGCCACGGCGAGATCGGGCTTCGGGCTCTGTTCGCAGAGTTCTTTGAGCGGTTCGGTGACGAGACATTTGCGGCCATACGATCCGTCGTCAGTGCAGATGATCAGTTCATCGGCGATGGCGCGCATTTCATCTTCGAGAATGATGAGTTCCTTGTTGCGCGCGCCCATAATAATAATGACCTTATTGCCCGCCGCCTTCATGGCTTGGGCGATCGGGTGGAGCGGTGCAATGCCAATGCCGCCGCCGATACAAACGACGGTGCCAAAGTTTTCAATATGGGTGGGGGATCCCAAGGGGCCAACCAGTGCGGCGATCTCGTCGCCTACGTTCATGAGTGCCATTTGTTGGGTTGTTTTTCCAACGGCCTGGAAAATAATGGTGATGGAGCCGGCTTCGGGGTCGGCATCGGCTACGGTGAGCGGAATACGTTCTCCGTAATCTTCACATAATTGGAGAATAATAAACTGACCGGCTTTTCGTTCGCGTGCAATTAATGGGGCGTCAAGACGCATTAAAAAAACGGTTTCTGATAGCTGTCTTTTTTCGAGTATCTGGCTCATTTCTTCCCCTCAGTTACGTTGATATAAAAAACTTCCTCTCCCAAAGGGAAAGGAAATTATACAACTGGCGGGCCATCAAGGCAACTCGGCAGTCCTTTTTTCAGATTAGACCACACCTTGGTCGATCATGGCATCGGCCACTTTGGTGAAGGCGGCAATGTTGGCGCCCATGACATAGTTGCCCGGCTGGCCGTATTCCTCGGCGGCCGCCACCGTAGCGGCGTGGATCTTAACCATGATGTCGTTGAGCTTTGCATCTACCCGTTCGCGGCTCCAATGGGATCGGGAGGAGTTTTGGCGCATTTCGAGGTAGGATGTGGCCACGCCACCGGCGTTGGCAGCCTTGCTTGGGCCGTAGAGAATGCGGGTTTCAACAAACCGCTCGACGGCCTCGGGTGTGCTTGGCATATTGGCGCCTTCGCTGACTACGTAGCAGCCATTATCCAACAGGGTCTTGGCATCTTCGCCGCTAATCTCGTTCTGCGTGGCGCTTGGGAAGGCGCAGTCGCATGGAATGCCCCACGGTCGCTGGCCTTCGAGGTATTCCGCACCGAACTTCTCGGCATATTCCTT
>JAOZSZ010000325.1 GCA_029939385.1 Pontiella sp.
TTCTATCGTTGTATACATGATTTACACCTCCAAGGGATTCGAAGACTAGGGTAGCACTCCCGACCTGTCCAGAACAGAGTCGAAGAACCCCGTCAAGAACAGGAACCAGAAATACTTATCTACACAGAGGGAAGCAAGGAAAGGGAGTTCAACAAGGTTTCATGGCCACGGACTAACACGGATGAGCACCGATATTTTTCCAATATACGGTCCCTATTCTCTACTTACTTTATATAAAAACTTATTCACAGAGAGGAAAGGGAGATCGATGAGCTTTAATTTACTATTTCGGGCAACACGCCGCCAAGGGTTCTCCGGTGCCAAAATATGGTTCCAATACTCAATAGGCTTTCCAACTTTTCAAGATCTCCGGAAAATAATTTCCCATCTGCTTCCAATAGACACTGACCAACGTGTTCTGCGGGTAGAAGTCCGATCATTTGATGCGCAGCTTTCAGCTGCTCTTTCCATCGAAGGGATAATGCCGCTAGATCCGGGGGGATCCCTACAAAATCAAGTCGGTCGAGTTCTTCTACAGAATAATGAGAGGAGCGTGCGGCTTCATTCAGTATAGCCAATGGACTAAATCCGGGATCTTTTCCACAGGCCGCCCAAGCCAGTAATCCAAGGGGTTGGATCTTTTGCGCACTTTCCTGCACATCAATCCAATCACGTATTTCCAATCGACCGACTAATGCCAAAACCTTGTTCGTGGCAAGGTCGAAAGGGTGCAGGGTCAATCCAAGGCACTCATCCTCAACCAACGGAAAAAAGCGATAGGCACTGTCTCGCACCCATTGCAATAACACCTGATCGTCTTTCGACCGAACGACCGCTTCTACATAAGCCTGCGCATCACGAACGATCTCAACTCGGAGGCCTTGTTCTTCTAACAGAATCCGGTCTTGCTCCCAGGAAACCTGCAACGCTTCGGCGGAGTCGTGAAAAATATCAATATCTCGAGACAACCGTGGGGCATCTAGTGCCATATTCAGAGCCACGCCACCCGCAATGTAGCTTTCTCCACTGGCGATCCGATTCTGGGCAATCAGCCGGCAGACTTGCTCTTGAAATAGGGTTAAAGCCACTTTTTTAGTTCCCGAGCTTTTGCGAACTGTTGCAAGGTTCCGTTTTGTTCAATTTGACGAAGTGCTTCCATCCGATCTGAAGAAGTGGCGGGAGCAACGGTTCGCCGCCAAAACCAAAGACAGGTATCGCAACACTCTTCATAGAGCGAAATAAAGCTACTCTCTACCTCTTCAAAACTGGAATATATCGGTTTCATTTGCTTGCTTATAGCACTAGAGAGCTAGGTTGTTAAGTGGATAGTTAGTGGTAGAAGCCTAGTGCTTTATATCAAAAAAATTATTCACTCAGAGGTAAGGGAGGTAAGCAAGGTTTCATGGCCACGGACCAACACGGATGAGCACAGATCTTTTCC
>JAOZSZ010000326.1 GCA_029939385.1 Pontiella sp.
GTTTCATAACCGGATTTAGATAACTCTTATGGATAGCGAGCAAGGTTTTTTCAAAGGAGGTCTTGGTGCCGGGCACCAGGTCGGAAAGCTTCTTTCCTGCCTTTTCAAAAATCACTTTTCGTGCCAATGAATATCCATTGGTTTGCAGGCCGGTGGAGGGAAGGCCGATGAGGAGGTCGCCTTTTCTAATCTTCTCGCCGGTGATCAACTTTTTGCGCTCGACGGTGCCGACGATAGTGCCAACGAGATCATACTCGCCTTTAGGATATAGGCCGGGCATTTCGGCGGTTTCTCCGCCAAGTAGAGCCGCACCATTTTCTTTGCAGGCCTTACAAAATCCGCCAACAACGTCTTCAAATACTTTGGGTGCTAACGAGGCCGTTCCGAGATAGTCGAGAAAGAAGAGGGGGTGCGCACCCTGTACGAGGATATCATTCACACAATGGTTAACAAGATCTTGACCCACCGTAGTGTGCTTATTAGCCATATTGGCCACTTTAAGCTTTGTGCCAACCCCATCCACACTGCTCACCAGTAAACTTTCTTTTCCTGGCGATTTGAATAAGCCGCCGAACGAACCTAATTCGCTAACAACGCCCGAAGTGTTGGTTGCTTTTACTTTTTTACCGATCTTCTTGAGCGAGTTCATCATTACATCAATATCAACACCCGCTTCGGCGTAGGCAGATTTTTTCTTTTTGACCATGTTCAAATTCCTCTATCAGTTAAATTTAATCGGTTCAGAATCTATTTCAGAGACGGAGATGTCAATCCTGTTACCCAATGCTTTACGTAGGATCTTGGCAAATACCGGAAGATAACCCCGCTCAGTGTGGGTATGTTCGCAAAGAATGACGTACGCGCCGCTAAGCGTGGTCGCTAATATAGGGTGATGACTCATCTCTCCGGTTAGATAGCAGTCGGCTTTGATTCCCTTAAAGACCTCCGTTCCGGCTCCGGCGCAAAGGGCAACCGTCTTAATGGGAGTGTTTTCAGAGGGTGCGGCAACCCGCAAGGTTTTCAGTCCAAGGTGCTTTTTGATTCGTTGTGTCAACGTTTTGATTTGTATCGGTTTGTTAAATTCTACGAGCCGGCCTTGGCCGGCCTCAGAATTTTCAAAAGGCTTCAAAATAGAAACCTCACCTTCACCGACTCCATCGGCCAACCAATCGTTTACCCCTCCAATCACCGCATCGAGCGCAGTGTGCGGAGAGTACACCGCTATATTTTTTTGAATCAGCTTCATTACAGTTCGGTCGGGGGCATGGTCGGCATTTAAACGGTTGATGGGGCGAAACAGAATAGGATGATACGCGATAATTAAATCTGATTTTTTGGAAATAGCTTCATCGACCACGGCCTCGGTTAGGTCGATCGTCAGCAGGATCTTCTTTACGTTATGCGGCCGCAACGGGTTAAGCAGTAGCCCAACATTAT
>JAOZSZ010000140.1 GCA_029939385.1 Pontiella sp.
CAAGGCGGTCGTGAAGATTTCGTATCTGGGGCTGGTGAATATTGTCGCCGGCCGCAGCGTTTGCCCCGAGTTGATTCAGCAGCATGCTACGCCGAAAAGGCTGGCGGTTGAAATCGCAAAGCTAATGTCTGACTCGCCGGAGCGGAAGACGATGCTCGAAGGTTATGAAGAAGTCCACCAGCTCCTCGGCGACCGCGATGCCGCTGAAAATGTGGCGGCCATTCTGTGCGAAGAATGATTGGCCTTTAAAGAGAAGGGGGCAGTTTGGCTTCAAACTCGGCAAGGCGCCGTCCCTCTAATGGGTTGGGTTCGCCAGCCATAACCTTCTTGATGGCAACAAGCTCTTCAGCAGAAAAGCGTGCTCCATTCACCATGTGCCGCTCGAAGGAAGCGTAGGCTAATGGGCAGACAGCTTTAACAACCTGAGCTATAGCGCGGCCATATTCTTGAATTTCCCACTGGGCATGGCTATCCATACGCAGTCGCAGAAAATGGAACATATTTTTAAGATCCATCTGCCAGTACCATTCCGTATAGGTGGAGAGGGGCAGGTTAATGCGAGCGAGTTCTCGGGCAACGTTGTCGTCGATCATCGTCTCATAGTTGCCGTAGATATTTTCCTGATCTTGTTTGAGCAACTCGATAACCTTATCCTGAAGTTCGGGCGGCACATCTTCAGGATTTCGACCCTGTTTGTTGTCCGTGCTCTGGAAGCTGATTTTGTCGCGCGGCGGAAGATAGCACTCGTTTTTCATGACCGAGTAGCGGCCGGAGATTTCATTTAGGCGGGCGGTGCGATGACGAATCCACTGCCGAGCCACAAAGATAGGCATTTTACAATGAAACTCAAAGACGACGTGTTCGAAAGGGGAGGTGTGCTCGTGGCGTAAGAGATAGTCGATAAGTCCAGCATCCTCTCGGAGGGTTTTGGTGCCCGCTCCATAAGAGACGCGCGCAGTTTGTACAATACGGGCATCGCTACCCATATAGTCGATAAGGCGGATGAAGCCGTGATCGAGCACTTTGATTTCCTTGTCAAGAAAGGCTTCTCCTTCGGGAACGGTAATATGTGCCATATGTAAAATCTCCTCTTCCAATGGTTTGGAAACGGGAAGATATTGGTTTGGGGCGGGGGTTGCAAATAAATGGTTGAAATATTCGATTGGCAGAATGTCGCGGCGCCGTCGTTAATTCAAAGGAGGGAGGTCTTTGCGGGAGTAGCCTACTTCGGCGAGCACTTTGTCGGTCGTTTGAAAATGACATTTGGCGGTATCGAGTAAAATGCCCGGACCTTTATAGGCCACCAGCTTTTCGGCTTCGCGGCGGACTTTTTCAGAAGCCCCCTTGGGGACGTCGAATCCATACTCCTTCCCTATTGTTTTGAGAGCGTAGAGAAATCCGGCTCGTGCCAGGATCGAGGCGGCCGCAACGGCGGTATCGGACTCGGCTTTTGTTCGTTGATCCAGTTGGATGGTTTTACCCTTTTCCATTAAGGCGCGTTCGATTTGATGAGTCGGGCCGAACTTGTCGGATAGTGCGCGCGGGCAATCGGGCACTTTTTCGAGTAAGTTCTCGATCGCGCGCGCATGACCCCATGCCAGTATTTTATTAACATTTCGAATCTTGGAATACATGCGGTTATAAGAGCGGGGTCCGATGCTAACCATGGCGCAACGGTCGCCTAGTATCTTTCGGATTTCACGAGCTAGATTAAGCGCAACATTATCGGATGAAATCTTTTTACTATCACGAACACCGATTTCTCGTAGTTTTTCAACCAAACCTTCGTCAACGTAAGCGGAGGCAATGACGAGGGGACCAAAAAAATCACCCTTCCCGCTTTCGTCAATACCCATGTGGGGTTGAATGGCTTCAGGATCATAAACGTCTTCATAACCAACGATAGCTTCTTTTAGAATTTCTGTTTCTAGTGTAAAGGTGATCCATTCTTGAGCAGACTTTCCTTGTACGAGGAGTTTTCCGGATTTATAGAGGTTTATGCGGCAATTAAGAATAGAAACCGCAATCTGGGTATGTGGAACAGTTTCGGGGTGATAGTGTGAGGCTTTAAGAAGTTGGCGCAAGGCTTGCTGTTGTTCTTCATCAAGTTTAAAGGTAAAAGAGTTGGTGTTCATTCGTAAATCCGTATTTTAATTAATAGAAATAAATTCATAACAGAAGACGAAGTCATCACAAAGCGACTTTTAATAAGATCCTTCAGGATGGAATATATGATGAAGTGGCCAACACAAATAATTTACGGAGTTGTTTCGGGGTTTCTTTTTTTTGGTGTTGCCCAAGGAGAAGAGGGGCGCGGTTCGGACCCCGTGTTGATGTATGCTGATGCGGCTGTGATGCTGGCTAAATATTCGGGTTATTTTGATCGTTATGTGGCCGAAGATGCCGATTTAAATCAGTGCGTTTCCTTTTTAAATCAGACGGGGATTTATTTTGGTTTGTCTGAAGTGGTGAGTGGAGCCGAATTTAAAGTTAAAGATTGTGCCCGAGCTATGGGACAAATTGATTTAGTTTTAAATGGAGATGCAAACTTTTCCTTCGGGAAAATAAGATTACCAAGTTTTTGTGAGTCATGGAGCGAATATTGTGACTTGAATGATGTAAAGTTTGTTGAAGGTTATCAGACGATGGTTGAAATGCTACGTATGGCGTATATACGTCGAGAATAGTTTTACTTGCTTCGAAAAGATAATGTTGATATTTTCTCTAACACTTAAATTGAGGAACAGGGAATGAAAAGACAAAGTTGTATGGCATTGATACTTGCATTTGGGTTGGTTTTTATAGGCGGACTGAGTGTGGTGCAGGCTGATGAAGCTATAGATCAGTTGGTTAACGACGCCAATGAATCCATCGCTATTGCGGCAGCTGAAGTTGAAGAAGCACGGATTGCAATTGAAAATGGAAAGCAACTTATGACTCAAATCCCTACTGATTCCGAGTTGATTGGTGAAGTGAAGCAGATGCTTTTTGAGGTGTCGAAAGAATGGGAACTGGCAATTAATGCGCTTGAGGGCGCAAAACAAGGGGCTTCCAAGATTGTAAGTGCCTCGAACGAAGAAATTGCCCGAGACTATAAGTTATTAGCAACGGTTAATTCCGGAGTAGCGTTGGCGGGAGCTAAGGTTGTTCAAACGGGATTACTTTTTGTTGATGCGGTTGCAAATAATAAAACAGAATCTCTTGATATCATCAGAATGGCAATGCAGGACTCGCTGGCGGCAACGTCTCAGGTACGGTTTAACTATGAGCGAGTAAAGGCTCTCATCGCGGAAAAATATTCCAAATAAGGAGTGATATTGTGAAAAAACAACAATTTATCAAAAAAGTAACTTTAATCTCTATCGTAACCATTATGACGACGCTTCTTCAGGCTCAGGCCGTGAATATGGCAGAGGCAAGTGGAACGCTCGCAGGAATTGCTGTTATGGCCGTTCAGGCCAAGGCTAATTTGGCAAATGCGGCGAGTAGCGGGGATATTGATGCGATTGCCGATGCCATAAAACGTGCGGATGCAGTTGATTCGGCTATGGCTAGTGCGCAAGAAGCATATTCTAAAATGGAGCGAGCCTCGGCCGGAAACGATGAAGATGCTGCGACCGCGGCGGCTGATGATCTAGAGGTGGCTCGACAAAATGCATTTGATGCACTGAACGGAGAAGTCCCAGAACCGACGCCTCAAAGCAAGCATGATCAATGGAAAGAGGGACAGAAAAATACGGGTGGTGGACCAGGAAGAGCCTATGATCCCCCGAACATTTATGATGTTCCGTGGCAAACAGAAGGACTACGTGGTTTTTATCAAGGATTGTTCGGTAATTTCTGGGGCGCATCCTCTCATGGCGGCGGTCACCAATATCACGGTGGGCACGAATATGATGCTACACCGGAATAGTAAATTTCCGAAATAAGGGTTATAGTTTTTTTTTGAGGGAGTTATGTATATGAATAAACAAAATTTTTACATGCTGGTTGCGTTGTCGCTGACCACTGCAACGGTGTTTGCTGCCAAAGAGCGCAGCGTTCGTATTGAAAACTCGGTACGAGTGGGTTACGACAGCAATGTGTATCTGAACGATATCAATGAAGAAGATACTCTGTATATTACAGAAATTATCAATCTTTCCGGTAAGCTGACGTTTTCCTCCCGAACGGATATGTTGCTTTATTGGCAACCTGAGTTTCGCTATCGATTGGATGCAGATCCTAAGTTTGTGACCTATCAAGATTTATATGTTCGTTTTAATCATGCGATTTCGCAACGGACCTTCCTTCAGATTTCGGATCGTTTTCGTTATCAGGACAAGACGGGTCAGAGTGGCACAATAGGATCCCAAAATCAGAATTTTTTTGAAAATGATTTGATGGGTGCGTTGGATTTCACGATCAATTCTTTGAGCCAGATTAAGGTGGGTGCAGGGTATGAATTTCGCGTGTGGGATGATGATAAGTATGGGCAAGGGATAAAAAATAACGATTATGATCAATTTAACGTTAATGGATCTTATATTCGTGAGTTACGTCCCAATACGACGCAAGGAATGTTGGGAGTAAACTATCTTGATCATGAATATGCGGGGAACCGTGGTGGATTTGAGTCGACCACCCTTTTCGCGGGTGTGGATCAAAATTTTAGTCCTCATATTTTGGGAAATGTGCGCTTAGGCTATTCGTTTGCCACAATGGATGGAACAGC
>JAOZSZ010000141.1:0-1610 GCA_029939385.1 Pontiella sp.
CTAAACCACTTATCGATAATATTTTGGCTGTATCGGCCGGGTTATCCTTCTTTTTCCTTTGTATGATTCTTCCATTGGTGGGGCCTTCTGGCAGTAAGGTTGAACATGCGGCTAAGAATAAAATAGCCTTTTTGGGGGTGCTGGTAATTACTTTTTTGCTGGCGGGAATGGCTTCGTGGTTCAAGACGATACGGCGGAGAATTGATGGAGGTTCGTTGCCTTGGTTTTCTCTTAGTTTGTGTGTTATTTGTGTTTTAATCCTGATGGTTCTTCTTATGGATGGATTTGCTATTTGATCTATCGATCATCCGTAGAATATTAAAAACCCTAGTTCGCTATGCGATTAGGGTTTTTTTTATGTGGGGATGTAGACGTATCTTTGTTGTGAGGACAAAAAAAACACCCCTCATTGAGGGGCGTTTTTTGAGCGAAGATTTCTGTTTATCTATTTGGAGACGATTTCGATGGTAGCGCTGTCGCGGAGGCTCTTAATAAAATCGGCTATAACCTGTTGCTTCTTTTGATTAGAGAGAAACGGAATGAGCTGTTCCTTGGCTTCCTCGAACGATACTAATCCTTCTTCCTGCCGATCGGTTACCATAATGATATGGTAGCCGAAGCTGGTTTCGATCACATCGCCGACTTCATCCTTTTCTTGGGTGAAGGCGGCCAGTTCAAACTCTGGAACCATTTGTCCTTTTCCAAAAGTTCCAAGGGATCCTCCTTGGGCTGCACTAGGGCAACCGGAGTACGTTTTGGCGGCTTCTTCAAAGGAAAGGGTTCCTGCAATAATATCGGCACGAATTTTTTCGAGTTCTGCTTTCTTTTCAACTTTCAGTGCGTCGGTATCGCCTTCTTCAAATTTAATTAGAATGTGACTCGCGCTGATGCTTTCGGGTTTTTTGAAGCGATCCGGATTGGAGACATAAAATTCTTTGGCTTCGGCTTCGGTGGCTTCTGGAACGCCCTCGGTTTTGCTTTCAACAAACTTACGAGTAGCGAGTTGCTGTTTAATATTCTCGGTCAATTCTGCGAGAGTGGTGCCATGTACGGCGAGAGTTGTTTCTAGATCTTGTCCTTCGGGTATATTAGAAGTGATTTTCTCCATGGCCTCGGCAAGAACCTCTTCGCTAACCTTAACGTTAGCCGCGGCAACGGCTACATCCATTAGTTTTTGAGTAATGAGCTGTTCTTGGATATTATTATACATCTGTGCCTGCATTTGCTGGAGTTGTTGGGGGGGAACTTGTCCGGCCACTTGTTGCATGGCAGCATTCAGTACCTCTAGGATTTCACCTCGAGTAATTCCTTCTCCATTTACACGGACTACAACCGCATTGGGATCGGATGTTAGTGGGTTAGGTTTGATGGGTTGTGAAAAAAGATCTTCTGTTTGAGCTAGATTGACTTGTTCTGATGCTGGGGCAGCAATGGAGGATACTTCTTCATCACATCCTGTGAGTACCAGTGAGGCGGCAACAGGGAGGATCATCAAAACTTTTATCTTTACTAAATTATTAAACATCTATCTTGCTCCTTTCTTCATGATTATTCTAATACATCGCACTTACCATAAGTGGACGCAAAGGACAAAATATGTCTTTAATGTC
>JAOZSZ010000141.1:1710-4709 GCA_029939385.1 Pontiella sp.
TCATACTCGCTTGGCTCCGAATCGGATTCAGTTAGCACTTCTCGATAAGCTAGATGGTAGTTGTGCCTTTCTTAAGGATAATGGCTGTGAAATTTATAAGGTTCGGCCTGAGCAATGTAGTTCATTTCCTTTCACATGGAGTGTCTCAGAAGGGTGTCCCGCATTGGATGATCTTAGGGCTGGACAGAAAAACATTGAACAACACAAAGAGAACCCTTAGCGTTCTTGAAAATTTACAGATAAAACTGAACCTGGAGATCAATATGAGTGCTATGGATGTAAATGAAATTTTAGGAATTCTTCCCCATCGTTATCCCTTTATGCTGGTTGACCGTATTATTAAGATGGATGTAGAAAATCAGTGCATTACGGGCTATAAAAACCTTACTTTTAATGAGCCCTTTTTTCAGGGGCACTTCCCTAATGAGCCAATCATGCCAGGGGTTATGCAACTTGAAGCTATGGCGCAAATTGCCGGCATTCTATTGAATAAAGTAAATGATAAAGAAGGTCAAATTGCTTATTTTATGTCGATTGATAAGGCTAAGTTTCGTCGTAAAGTGGTTCCTGGTGATACGCTCCGTATGGAAGTCAGAGTAACCCGTCTGCGTTCGCGTATGGCGGTCGTTGAAGGAAAATCTTATGTAGGTGATGCGTTGGCGAGTCAAGCTGAATTAATGTTTGGCTACGGAGCCTAAAGCATGGCACAGATTCATAAAACTGCGATCATTGGCGATGGGGCAACGGTTGCTGCTGATGCTATTATTGGACCTTATTGCACCGTGAGTGATCGGGCTGTGATTGGTAGTGGCACAGAGCTCGTTTCTCATGTGGTAGTGGCCGGAAATTCATCGATTGGGTCAGGCTGTAAGGTTTCTCCCTTTGCTGTTATTGGTGGGCAGACGCAAGATTTAAAATTTCATGGAGGCTTCCCCGGCGTGAAGATTGGGGACAACACGGTGATTCGTGAATACGTCACCATTAATTCCGCCACTAACGATGGGGATTTCACGATAGTTGGAAATGATTGTTTACTCATGGCTTATGCACATATTGCGCACTGTTGTCATATTGGGAATCACGTTATCATTGCCAATGCCTGTCAGATTGCAGGGCATGTAACCATTGAGGACATGGCAACCATCGAAGGACTGGTTGGGATTGTTCAGTTTCTTCGCGTTGGAAGTATGGCTTTTGTTGGAGCTATGTCGAAGATTACAAAAGACCTGCCTCCC
Source organism: Pontiella sp. (assembly GCA_029939385.1). Lineage (GTDB taxonomy): Bacteria > Verrucomicrobiota > Kiritimatiellia > Kiritimatiellales > Pontiellaceae > Pontiella. Next base: position 2,946 of record JAOZSZ010000141.1, read on the forward strand.
TATATGATTGGCCACGGAGATCCGCTTGAAGTGCGTGGTTTTAATAAGGTGGGTCTAGAACGACGCGGAGTTGATGAACTGGGACGTAAGGCTATTAAGGAGGCCTATCGTATTCTTTATCGCCAAAAACAACCCCTTGCCCAAGCTTTGGATAAAATCGAGGACGAATTAGAACAAACTGCAGAAATTAAACATCTGCTTAAGTTTTGCCGTGCTTCCGAAAAAGGAATTACACGTTAGGGCTTTTTAGATTAAAAAAAGATAAAATTTATATTTTGGGTGAGGTATTGAGAGGGCTTTGTGATTCATTAATAGTTTAAATGAGAAGGTTCATTCGGGGTCGCATTGAGACGGTTTTAGAAATATTTAAAAAAGGAGTTGCCTTTAAAGTCCGAATAGCCGATATTTTCGCGCTTTCCGATAAAGATCGGATTCGTCAGAAAGTAAATAACGATTCATTTCGGGGCGTAGCGCAGTCTGGTAGCGCGGTTGCTTTGGGAGCAATAGGTCGGGAGTTCGAATCTCTCCGCCCCGACCATTTTTAAAAAAAAGGCCATTCTTCGGAATGGCCTTTTTTGTTTTTCTAGGATCAATACTTTTAAAAGACAAGATTCTAGGAAATTTAGGAATAAGCTTAAAAACAGGATGACTTCCCGATTGGAATGATAGTTTCTAGAGTTAAATATATTATATTAAACGGGATGGAAATTTATTACATAACGTCATTAAGAGCTAATAAATCAGGATTTATTCTTAAAATGGCTTGAATTGCATAAGGGGGCATATATTCTGTTACAGATAGTACTTTTTGTGTGCCCAACTGATTAGCGATGGTTAAGAGGTATGGAAAGAGCTTTTTTCGGTTATAGGTTCCTGCATTTTATAAGTAGGGAATTTTGAGGGGTAATTTATGATGCTTAGTTTTCATTCGCAGGGGAAGTCAGTTCGGGGTTTTCTATTGCTTGCTTCATTCATGGCGGTTTCTTCCGTCGCTCAAGATTATAGTTCGATGGGGATTTCTGCTGTCGTTAGTGCTGCTGATGTCAGATTGAAGCACGGTGATTATGTCGGAGCCATTCCTGCACTCGAGGAAGTCATTCGCCGCACGAAAGAGTTAACGGATCCGACCATTCTTGAAACACTACAGGGGTGTCGATTCCAACTTGCGCGCTCGTTCTATCAGATAGGTGAGCCTGAGCGGGGAGTGAAAATCTTTGAAGATTATTTGAAACAGGAACCGCGAGATCAGGAGTCGGTGGCTCTTCGAATGATGGCTCAAGGATTCTTCGAATCTCAAGAATGGGAACAGATCGAAAAAGTTGCCACACACATGTTAGTCTTGCCTAATTTGGATCCTGAAGAAATTTTAACGGCGAATCTTTTTATGGGGCAGGCCTTGTTCCATCAGCAAAAGTGGAAGGAAAGCATTAAGCCACTTGTTTATACGGCGGATAATAGTAAGGACGAGCGCACGCAGAGTTTAACACAAATTATGATTGTTCGTGCTTTGGTGGAATCCGAGCAGTGGCGGGAATTATTTATTTGGATTCCTCGACTTTATCGTACCGATGCTAAGTATGACATCACGCTGAATCTCACTCTAATGAAGGCAGGTAAGATTCGTTTTGATGCGGGTAAACCGGATGATTTGCTTAATTCCCTTCTTCTTTATCGCATGGTATTGCCGCGCGATGAATTAATTAGTTTTTCAAAAACTCGGATTTCTACCTTATCCAAAAAGCTTTCCACCGATGTGAGAATTGA
>JAOZSZ010000142.1 GCA_029939385.1 Pontiella sp.
ATCGGCCTTCATGTTCAAAGCTTTACGGGCGGCTATAGTGAAAGCTTTGTTAATGTAATTCCCGAACCAGCCACGTTGCCCCTCTTATTTATTGGAAGTTTTTCTCTGCGCTGGATACGAAATAAAAAAATCAAATTGATCAAATCAAGAAAGTTCTCTGCTGTACCTTTAAAAAAGGAAGAGCAGAATGAATTAAGCTGGGTAGAAAAAATAGGCAAAAAAGGGCGCGAGAACATGCACCTAAGCCATCGTGAAGCCGCCCTTTGGAAAGCCGTTTCCTAACCCATAAACGGTATAATTAAAAGCGTTGCGTTCTAGAGAGACGACCCTCGCCAATGGAGCTTCTGAGCAAGCACCGAAAAATAGCTGTGGCCTTGGAGTTGCAAGAATTTAACGGGATGAGTACTTCGGCGGATTTCAACTCGGTCTCCTTGCCCCATCTTATATTCATCTTGTCCATCAATAGAAAGAATCAGTTCTTTCGCGGCATGAACAACCTCGATCTCAATCAAACTAGAGTTTGGAACGACGAGTGGACGAGAGCTAAGGGTATGCGGACAAATCACATTAATTCCAAACCCGCCAATGCCTGGATGAAGAATGGGGCCTCCAGCCGATAACGAATGGCCGGTACTCCCCGTTGGCGTCGAAACTATCATTCCATCGCACATAAACGTGCCAATCTGTTCCCCATCGATCGAAAGTTTGAGCGTAACAATGCGCGACGACGCGCCCCACCCCAATACAATATCATTAAGAGCACTCTCTTCACCAAGCAGACTACCCTTCTTGAAAATACGACACGTGGCCACATCACGCTCTGAGATTTTGTAACTTTTATTGGCGATGGCCCCCAACGCTTCGGCCATTTCTGAATCGCCCACGCTGGTCAAAAACCCAAGGCTTCCAAGATTAATCCCCATGATTGGAAGATCAAATTGGTGTAATGCACGAGCGGTATAGAGAACCGTGCCATCCCCTCCAAGCGCTAAAGCCATATCCACTTTCTTGCCAAAATCCTTAATCGGGAGATGCTTCGCTCCAAGGATTTTTGCCATCGCAAAGTCTTCGGCATAGAGATTGAATCCATACCCCTCCGCCAAATGGCGCAATTCATCGAGTACACCCGCCGCACGCGGACGCTTCGTATTAATAATGACACCCATTTTCTTCATGGCTTAAAGTATAAGAACCGTTTGCCCACTTTCCAAGCTTTGGAATCCCTATTTCCGACTGGCCTTCAAGAAAGCAGCATAGGGCCCCGAAATAGAAGTACCCTCATATCTCTTTCCCTCGAATTCAACAAAAGCAGGCTGGTACTGGTCCACAAAAACTCCCGCGTTAGAGTTTTTCCATATTTCACCCTTCTCATTCAATCCTCCGACACCAATCACGTAAGGACTAGCCGCAGGGAAAATCGGAATTCCCGTATTTTCATTCCCCACGGAGGCATAGAGCGTGATGCCCTGTTGTGTCGCCATATTCATGGCCGCTTCCATAAAGACGCTATCCACTTCAGAACCCCAGCTCATATTAATGATAGAAATATTAGATTGAACGGCATATTCGATTGCGCGCATGAGAATCTCGCTGGAGGTGTATCCATTTTCATCGAATGTGCGTATAGCAAGTACCGGCACCCCCACTTCGGAAGCCTCCGCTCCGAGAGGTGTGATTGCTCCCGAAGCAACCATGGCAACGAGCGTGCCGTGCCCCAGCGGATCACTCATGGCTTCGGCGGGATTCAAGGCATTATAGGTTCCGCGAATAAAGGGAAGATCGGCATAGTGCGGATCGAAGCCAGAGTCAAATATTGCGATCGCCGTTTCGCCGGGTTGAAGGTTCAGATTAATTTCCTGCCCTGCCCCCGAAAGCTGAATCCGTTCATTTCCAATTCGAGGGAAAGCGAGATTGGGCTCGACCGCCTCGACGCCCTTGTGCGCGCGAGCCAACCGCATCGCTTCTTCAACCGACATACTTTCATTGAGCTTAATACGATAGATTCCCGGCGGATCGATCACTTCAACCACGGTTCCGCCCAGCTTTCGCAATAGATCCTTCAGATCAGAGAGATTAGAATCCGCACCAAAACCAATCATGATCTCTCCGCGAATATATTTTAATCCATTCTCTCCCTCCACCACATCCAATACCTTGCCCTTGGATGAGAGCGGTTGCACCGCCGAGGCATGACCCTCTGAAAAAATTCGGATGGAAGAAATTTGATAAAGCTCGCCGAGCGGACTCTCCATTTTATTCCACGCCAACAGATAGCTATGAGGACTTACCAATTGTTGGATCAGTCGATCAATTCTCACGTTCTCCCACTCCCCCGTTATCCGATTGAGTTCAAGAGCGGGATCAATCAAAACCACAACACCACACTGTTCGAATAACTGAAGAACACTAGAAAAAGAGGAGTCCTCGGCGGTCAGCCATGCGCGATCCCCTTCCATCCGTAAAGATGCGGCAGATCCCAACATCGGCAACAACAGAAGTACCCCTCCGATCATCGCCTTTTTGCTTCGAAAAAGGCGACGGAGACATTTAATCCTAAGGAAAAGATTCATAGTAGAAAGACGATAACGTGCCTTGCTGGGAAAACAATGCATTAAGCGGCAAACCTTTAGGCTTATTCCGGGTACGTGTTTTATCCAATAAAGAGTTGGAGAGAGCGTGTAGTTTTGATAAGCATTTTCGATATTTGATAATATCAAACTAACCTAAGGGAGAACGAACATGCTACATGAACCTGCCGCCAAAGCGGAAAAGGACGCTGCGTCCGAATGGAAGGCCAAGCTTGGAATCAAGATGTTCTGGCTCTACTGCATCATCTATATGAGTTTTGTCGGAATCGCTGTATTCTCGACCAAAACTATGCAAATAGAGCTCTTATCAGGAGCCAACCTCGCCATTATCTATGGCATAGCGCTGATTATTTTCGCCATCGTTCTTGGCCTAATCTACAACCATCTTTGCACCAAAAAGGAAGATGAAATGAACAAAGATGGAGAGACAAAATAATGAATTATGTTCCTAGCCCCATCGCCATCGCCATTTTCCTCGCTTTTGTCGGCTTCGTGCTCGGCATATCGTTCTATTTTGCACGTAAATCCAAATCGGCCGAGGGTTATTTCGCCGCTGGCGGAACCATCCACTGGTTTGTCAACGGCATCGCCTTTGCCGGCGACTATCTCTCCGCCGCCTCATTCCTTGGCATCTGCGGCATGATTGCCATCTATGGCTACGACGGCTTCCTCTACTCCATCGGCTACCTCGCCGGCTGGATCGTTGCCCTCTTCGTAGTGGCCGAACCGATGAAGCGCCTCGGGAAATATACCTTCACCGACGCGCTGGACTCCAAGTTTAACTCCAAGGGCATCCAGCTCATGGCGGCCATCAGCACGCTGACCGTATCGATGTTCTACCTGATTCCGCAAATGGTCGGTGCCGGGGTGCTCGTCACACCGTTGCTAGGATTACCCCATTGGGTTGGAGTCATCATGGTGGGCGCCATTGTGATCACAATTGTGGCCACAGCCGGCATGACCTCCACGACCTATGTTCAGTTCCTCAAGGGCGGGTTGTTGATTATCTTCTCCACCGTCATCGCGGTTCTCGTTCTGAACAGCGGACTATCCATCACGCCACGGTCCGAAACCTTTGTCCCGCAAACGCTGACCGCACAAGCCACGATTGACGGAGAAACTGAGGGATACACCTTTGTTAAAAAGATGGTGTACGAAAAAACGGGCCAAACCTTCGTTAAACTGTCCTCCAAAAAAGAGATTCAACTTGGAAAAGATTCCGCGGTTGAGACAAAAGCGATCGAAGGCTGGTGGTTACTCGACGGAGAAACGCTAACCGAAACGCAGACCACCACCAAGACGCCAGAAGGGAAACTCTATAATGGAGCACCTAAAGAAGCCAGTCTCTTTAAAGCGGTGGGTTATGTAAAAAGTCTTGGACAAGATGAAAGCGGTAAAGAAATTTATGCCACAGGAAAGCTTAGCTTCTTGGGATACTTTGCCGCCCTCAACAAGGCAGAGGTTGTGCGCTACCCGAAGAGTGCTCAAGCCAAGTTTGAAGATGGCGAGGATCATGTGATCGCATTCTGTCCGGTATTCACCCAAGGAGCAGACCTACTCGTTCCGGGTCAGTATTTTTCGACTAAGACCCCCGTGGGCAAGCTGAACTTTATTTCGCTGATGCTGGCGCTGTTCTGCGGAACAGCCTCACTCCCTCACATTTTGATTCGTTACTACACCGTACCGTCTCAGCGTGATGCGCGTAAGTCTACGATCGTTGCCATTTCATCCATCGGGTTTTTCTACATTCTCACCCTGTTCTTGGGCTTTGGTGCCATGACCACAGGGGTTATTGATTTAGAGAGTGGTAATATGTCAGCCCCTTTACTTGCCGCTAGCTATGGACCCGTTCTCTTCTCCATCATCTCGGCGATTGCATTTGCGACCGTGCTCGGAACCGTTTCCGGTCTAATCGTTGCCGCATCTGGTGCGGTGGCGCACGACCTGATGGATAACTACATGGGCGTGGAAATGACCGACAGCCAAAAAGTGCGGGCGGGCAAGATCACCGCGGTCATCGTTGGCATCATCGCCATGGCTCTCGGCATCGCCTTTAAGGGTATGAATGTCTCCTTCCTTGTCGGCTGGGCGTTTGCGGTGGCGGCCTCGGCCAACCT
>JAOZSZ010000143.1:0-2248 GCA_029939385.1 Pontiella sp.
GTTAAGAAAAAGTCTTCACTAAAAATCAGGGAGAAAAAAAACCAAAATTTCAATTTTTTTTAATTTTATTGGCATCAATACATTAAAGTAACCAAAAGATAACTCAAAAAAGTCCACCATCGATCAAAGAAGATGAAAATGATTGAAACCAGTTTTTACGGAAACCTCAAGCCATACGCGGATTGGCTATTGGTGCAGATTGTCGCCGCATTGAGCGATGAATTCGACCGGACGCAGGGGTATGATGCAGCACTTGAATATCTCAAGGAAATGGGGGTTGAATATTTTAACCGCGAAACCGATACGACAAAAGGCTTTGAAAATTCTATGACCGTCGATGTCACCACGTCGGTCGATGCGGCGCACTTCCAGCGGGTTAGCGTCCGTGGAACCGTGACCGAAGGCAACATGATAATTTCTCGCATCAATGATTTCGACAAGCTCTACTTCGAGCCCGTTGGTGCCGCTGCGCTCTTTATTTATAAAGACCGCCCGGGCGTTATTGGCGTCATCGGCAATGCGCTGGCCGAGGCGGGGATTAATATTGATGATATGCGTAATCCGCACGATCCTTCCGGTGAGTTCTCGCTCGCGTTGATGAAGGTTAACCAAGAGGTCGACTGCGAGATTGTCGATCAGATTGCCGCGCAAATCGAGGCGTTACACGCCTCCTGCGTGAGTTTCTAAACCATCCAAAAAGTTAAAAAGGCTTCTATGACTAAAAAATTGGATCGGCCGAGGCTATTAGAGCTTTTTTGTCTATTTGCACGGGTCGGCGCGGTTGCTATTGGCGGTGGATATGTGATGTTTCCATTGATGAAAAAAGAGGTGGTTGATTCTAAGGGGTGGATTTCTGACGGAGAGATGATTGATTACTACGCCCTTGGGCAGTCGATCCCCGGCGTGATTGCCATGAATACCTCTACTTTAATTGGGTATCGCAAGCGCGGCATTCCGGGCGCAATCGCGGCGGCGGCGGGGATGGCAACGCCGTCGGTGATTATCATTTTATTAATTACCATTTTTCTAACGCCCTATTTTGATTGTGTATGGGTGCAGAAAGCCTTTTCTGGGATTCGCGCCGCCGTGGTTGCTATGCTTATTATGGCCGTTTGGCAAATTGCAAAAAAGTCGGTTAACTCTCCGATTAAGGGTCTCCTTGCGCTGGGCTCTTTTCTTTCTATCGTTGGGCTGCACTGCTCGCCGGTCTTGATGATTTTTGCGGGCGGACTGCTTGGGGTTCTTCTCTTTCGAAAGGAGGTTGGAGCGTGAGTATTTTAGTTCAACTTTTCACGGCTTTTTTCACCATTGGATTGTTTGCTTTTGGTGGGGGTTATGCCGTGCTTTCATTTCTTCAGCAAGAGGTGGAGCAACGAGGATGGATGACGGCCGAGCGCTTTATTGATCTCATTGCTATTTCGCAAAGTACGCCGGGCCCTATTGCCATTAATATGGCTACCTTTATTGGATATCAGGTGGGCGGCATTCCGGGTTCTCTGATTGCGACGCTTGCGGTCGCCTTGCCCGGCATGATCCTAATTACCCTTTTTGCCCTTTTCTTTTTCCATTTCTATGAGCGGCCACTCGCGCAGTCCATCTTTCGGGGGCTTCGGCCGGCCGTGGTGGGATTGATTGCCGCGGCGGCATGGCAGGTTGGCTCGGTCTCCGTGGTGAACTGGCCGGCGGTAGGGATTGTGGGGGTTTGTTGCGTCCTGATCGCTAAATGGAGCGTTCATCCAATTTTACTGGTGATGGGTTCGGCGGTCGTTGGAATTTTATTTTTCTAAAAAAGCATGTAGTCCCGCCTTCAGGCGGCCAGTCAGAAAAGCCGCCTAAAGACGGAACTACATACCTTGTCTTTTCTATTCGCGTTTACGTGCGAGTAGATCCGCATCGGCATCGGCCAAGAGGTTTTTGGAGGGCAGGGTGGCCCGGCCGGCGGTGGCGGGGTGAGCTATTTTTTTAAGGACGCGCTCCACAAATTTGGTGGCGCTGTCTCTTCCTGTTTCCGGAAGGATGACGGCAAATTCGTCTCCGCCGTATCGGCAAACAATATCGGCCTTTCGAGCGGTGGATGTCAGTTGGTCGGCGAATTGTTTAAGGGCGTGGTCTCCGGCGGTATGGCCTTGGGTGTCATTAATTTTTTTAAAGTGGTCGAGGTCGAAGAGGACGAGGCTGAGCTCGCGGTCATAGCGGTTGGCCAGTTCGATATGGTCGGCGAGGGTTTCCTCAAAATAGCGGCGGTTAC
>JAOZSZ010000143.1:2258-4681 GCA_029939385.1 Pontiella sp.
GGTTACGCAGTCCGGTTAGCCAATCGTGGGTTGCCTGTTCGCTTATAGAAAGAAAGGCCAGCCATAGGGGGAGGTTGTGATCCATGGCGGGCATGCTAGGGATAGAAGAAAAACTTGGCGTAGACGTAGGCAATGCACTCGCCAATTACGGTGCGAACCCCTTGGCTGCAAGTATACCAACGGTCGGGGTCATAATCGGCAACTTTAAGGCAGGTGACTCCAATCTTGTACTCTTTTCCCAGTGCTTTTTGAAAGAGCAGGCGGCTACGACGTCCGTGCGGGCCGGTGGTGACTAGATGCAGGTTTGTCTCTGTAATGTTAAAGGCGATGAGGTGGGAGCGCATGGCGGTTGCGGCGGCGTAGGTCCGATCCTTTTTTGTCTCTTCACTAATGGAGGTAATAATTTCGGATGGATCGATCCCTAAATGGATGAGGCGCGCCGTCGTCATTTCGGGATACGATTTAAAGGATTGAATATAACTTCCGGTTTCAATGGGCACACCGGTGCAGATGATTTTGGAGTAATTTCCTGCGCGATAAATTTGGACGGCTTCATCCAGCGCAAAGTCATGAATCCAGCCTTCGACAACAAAGAGGCCTTTATGGGGAGATTTGTTTGGGGCGAGGAAAGAGTAGAGGTTGGTAATAACTCCGAAGAGAAGGGCGGCCGTTAGTGTTGCTAGTAAGAGCCATCCTAGTCCGGTTGGCCGACGTCCAACGTGTTCTTTGGTCAATGTAAATTTCATGAAGTCTATATAGCACGGGCGGGGGTTTGGAAAAACAAGAAACTTCTTGCGCGGAGGGGTTGACACACCTGTTGGCCTATTATAGTTTCCCGCCCTTGTACTTTTACCGAATCCATTGAGAGGACGATTTGTAATGAAAACTTTTGTGCCTAAAGAGGCTGATGTTCAGCGAGAGTGGTATGTAGTTGATGCCGCAGGAAAGACGACCGGCCGTTTGGCGGTTGTGATTGCTAATGTATTGCGTGGTCGTGATAAACCAACGTATACCCCGCATGTTGATACGGGGGCGTTTGTTATTGTGGTGAATGCCGAGAAAATAAAACTGACCGGCCGCAAGGAAGAGGATAAAATTTATCAAGACTACTCGGGTTATTCCAGTGGTCGTACAGAAACGAAGGCAAAGGACATTCGTGCCAAGCATCCAGAACGCATTATTACACAAGCGGTTAAAGGGATGCTGCCAACGAACCGCCAGAACCGCCAGATCATCAAACGCTTGAAGGTCTATGTAGGTTCAGAACATCCACATACCGCCCAGCAGGTTCAAGAACTGGCATATAAAGGATAAGTAGGAAAATCATCATGGCTAAAAAAAATACTTTAGAATTGGCGGCTACTGGACGCCGGAAAACCTCGATTGCTCGCGTGCGAATGGTTGAAGGTACGGGAAGCATTAAAATTAATGGATTGGAAGTGGATGACTATTTCCAAACTGCAATGCAGCGAGAGCTGCTCAAGAAACCGTTTATTACCGCCGATGTGGTGGGTAAGTTCGATGTGACTGCATCCGTAAAGGGTGGAGGCAAATCTGGACAGTGCGGCGCAGTGGTTCTTGGGGTTGCTCGAGCATTAGCGGCTTCCGATGAAGACCTACGGGCCATCTTGAAAAAAGCGGGCTTCCTCAGTCGCGATGCCCGTGTGAAAGAACGTAAAAAGCCGGGTCAGCCGGGTGCACGTAAACGGTTCCAGTTCTCCAAGCGTTAAACGCTCGGCGACACCGTTGCAAAAGCCTCCCGGAATCGGGGGGCTTTTTTTGTTTTCCATTCTTCGAAAAATCATTCTAATTAAATTTTTAATCCTTGGGAAAAAAGGAGCAACGAATGTATTCAGATTTACATCTGCCGAAAGGCTTTAAGTGTGCGGGGATCTCCGCTGGAATTAAGAGGGATGGGACTAAGGATATGGCGTTGATTCTGTCCGACGACCCCGCGTCTGTTGCCGGGGTGTTTACCACCAATCAGGTCTGCGCCGCTCCCGTAAAGGTTTGTCGGGAGCACCTCAAGCATGGTTCGGCACGGGCTATTGTATTGAATAGCGGAATCGCCAACGCCTGTACCGGTTCCGAGGGAATGGTTGCCGCGCGTGACATGGCCGCCGAAACCGCCAGAATTATTGGATGCGACCCTCAGGAAATTTTTGTCTGTTCCACAGGACGGATTGGCCCACCGCTTCCGCTCGATAAGATCGTGCCGGGCATTGCGCGACTTTTTGAGGCCGCTCTCTGCGAACATGTGCACGAAACGGCAGAGGCCATGATGACCACGGATACGCGGCCGAAGGTTTCTGTTGCGGAAGTGCAGATTGAGGGGAAGACCGTGAAGATTCTGGGCTTTGCTAAAGGTGCAGGAATGATTGAGCCCAATATGGCCACGATGCTTTCGTTTATCACCACCGATT
>JAOZSZ010000327.1 GCA_029939385.1 Pontiella sp.
CCCGCCGTTGCTGGCGATAGGTATCGGTCGGGACCCGCTTGATATAGCCAGTGCTCGATAGCGTAATCACGCAGGGCTCGTCGGCGATCAAATCTTCAATATTGATTTCACCCTCATCAATGCGCAGATCGGTACGACGGATTTCGCCGTACTTCGCACGGATCTGTTCAAGATCCTCTTTCATAACCTCAAAGATTCTTTCGGGATGATCCAACAGGTCTTGCAAATATTCCATCAGCTTTTGGAGCTCGGCATATTCCCCTTCAACCTTATTACGCTCCAGCCCAGTGAGCTGATAGAGACGCATTTCAAGAATGGCCTTCGCCTGGATTTCGGAGAACCCAAATTTAGCAATTAACCGCTCCTGCGCTTCGTCGCGGTTTTTAGAGTCACGGATAATACGAACCACTTCGTCCATATTGTCCATCGCCAGCAGATAGCCTTCAAGGATATGGGCACGGGCGGCGGCTTTATCGAGATCAAACTGTGTGCGACGGGTAATCACTTCGAAACGGTGCTCGATAAAGCACGTAAGCACTTCTTTCAGGTTCATTACGCGCGGCTTACCTTTGTCGATCGCGAGCATGATGGAACCGAAGGTCGATTCAAGCTGCGTGTGCTTATAGATATTATTTAACAGCACATTAGGAACCGCATTACGCTTGAGCTCGATAACGAGGCGGATGCCCTCTTTTCCTGACTCATCGCGGATATCAGAAATTCCTTCAAGTTTCTTGTCGCGAACAAGGTGAACCATTTTTTGAATCAATAGCGTCTTGTTCAGCGCATACGGAATTTCGGTGATGATGATTCGCGCCTTGCCATTATCATCTTCTTCGATATCGGCCTTGCCGCGCATCTTAATCTTGCCACGGCCCGTGGTATAAAAATCATGTACTGCTTTAAGACCATAAACCGATCCGCCCGTTGGGAAGTCCGGGCCCTTAATTAATTCGCAAAGCTCATCAATCGTGGCATCGGGATTATCGATCAGCAGGATCGTGCCATCGATCACTTCGCCAAGGTTATGTGGCGGAATATTAGTGGCCATGCCGACCGCAATACCGGTTGATCCATTAACCAACAAGTTGGGGACGCGCGCAGGAAGGACGGTAGGTTCCATCAGTGATTCGTCAAAGTTCGGACGCATATCGACGGTGTTCTTATCGATATCGGCCAGCATTTCCTCGGCGAGCGGACGAAGGCGGCACTCGGTATATCGATAGGCCGCCGCGCGGTCGCCGTCGATCGAACCAAAGTTACCCTGACCATCGATGAGCATACCGCGCATCGCAAAGTCCTGCGCCATACGCACCATCGTATCGTAGACGGCCGTATCGCCATGCGGATGGTAGTTACCAATCACTTCGCCGACGACCTTCGCGCATTTCACGTAGGCTTTGCTGTGTGTCCAGCCGC
>JAOZSZ010000328.1 GCA_029939385.1 Pontiella sp.
ACGTGGATAAAACATAAATGGGACGGGGCACGCAACATTAAATTTGTTAAAAAAACAGGAAGGACGGTTGGTTGGTTGGTTGGGGTATGGGTAAATTTTTAACTTTGCATTGAGGCAGGGGGTAACGTACTCTGCTTGGGAATCAAAAAAACAAGAGGTTTTTATGTCGAAAATGAAAGATTTAGGGATGGCCGAACTAAAGTTGGGCGAGAAAACAATTCAATTGCCGATGCTCGAAGGTTCCGAGAATGAAAAAGCGATTGATATTCGCACATTACGGAAGCAGAGCGGGTTTATTACTTATGACCCTGGATTTGTGAATACAGGATGTTGCGAGAGCGAGATTACCTATATTGATGGTGAAGAGGGGATTTTGCGGTATCGCGGGTATGATATTAATGAGTTGGCTGACACCTGTGAGTTTATTGATGTAGCGTATTTGTTGGTGCATGGGGTTTTGCCTACTGCGGAGCAACATGACGAATTTTCCACCCTTTTGAATATGCATTCGATGTTGCATGAAGATATGCGCCATTTCTTTAATAATTTTCCGGATCATGCGCATCCGATGGCGACGCTTTCGGCCATGGCGGTTTCACTTTCTTCATTTTATCCTGAGCTGGAGGATACTAGTAAGCAGGAAAATGTTGATTTTAAGGTGACTCGGTTGCTTTCGAAAATGCGTACGGCAGCGGCCTTTTCGTATAAGAAGTCGATTGGTCATCCCATTGTTCAGCCCCGTCATGATATGAAGTATTGTGAGAATTTCCTTAATATGATGTTCCGGACCCCTGTGAATGGGTATCAGCCTAATCCTATTGTGGCGAAGGCGCTTAATAAGCTATTGATTCTGCATGCCGATCATGAGCAAAACTGTTCTGCATCAGTAGTGAAGATGGTGGGAAGTTCTGGCGCTAATTTGTATGCCTCCATTTCTGCAGGAATCTGTGCGCTATGGGGTCCGCTCCATGGGGGTGCTAATCAGCATGTAATCGAAATGCTTGAACGTATTATTGAAGAAGATCAGGGCGATGTGAAACGAGTGATCGAGCGAGCAAAGGATAAAAATGATTCGTTCCGTCTCATGGGCGTGGGGCATCGCGTCTATAAATCATACGACCCCCGAGCTAAAGTGGCGAAGCAGATGTGTAAGGAGGTTCTTGATCAACTGGGTGTAAATGATCCGTTGGTCAATTTGGCTAATGAACTTGAAGAAGCGGTGCTTGCTGATGATTATTTTAAAAGCCGTAATCTTTATCCAAATATTGATTTCTATACGGGACTGACGTATCGCGCCATGGGTATCCCAACGAATATGTTTACCGTTATGTTTGCTATTGGGCGAATCCCAGGCTGGATTGCGCAATGGTTGGAGATGAAGGATGACCCTGAAGGGCGTATCGGTCGCCCGT
>JAOZSZ010000329.1 GCA_029939385.1 Pontiella sp.
TTTTCGCGGATGCCCGACGTGTTGACCGAGGGATAAACCTTATTGGCGGCGGCGCTCAAACGCGCCACGGCTTTCTCGATATCACCCTCTTCTGTATCATAGATTTTGCGCAGGTTGGCCTCGGCCTCTTCCAATGCAGCGAGATCCTTCGGGTCGGCGATATCCTCGCGCATGTGCCGCGCATGCCGTGCCGCATGAAGATATTCCTTCAACTGCTTCTGTAACTTCCGCTTTTTAAAAAATCCAATCATACTTCCCCTTCGGGGGAGGCATCAGGCACTTGGCACGAGGCACGAGGGAAAACACCCTAATGCCTAGTGCCTAATGCCTAGTGCCTTTTCCCTTACTGCTTATTCGTTTTCAAGACGGCAATAAATGCCTCCTGCGGAATATTTACCTTACCAATTTTCTTAAGCTTCTTTTTGCCTTCCTTCTGACGCTCAAGCAACTTGCGTTTACGGCTAATATCGCCGCCATAGCACTTTGCCGTCACATCCTTACGGTAGGCCTTAATCGTTTCGCGGGCAATAATCTTACCATTCACCGCCGCCTGCAAAGCGACCGTGAAAGCCTGACGCGGAATCACATCCAGCAACGACTTACACATCTGCCGGCCCCGGAACTCAGCCTTGGAGCGATGCAGGATACTTGAAAATGCATCGACCACCTCGCTGTGGATCATAATGTCCATCCGAACGAGATCGGAGGGCTGGTAGTCGGAATATTCATAGTCCATCGAGGCATAGCCCCGGCTAATGGTCTTAAGTCGGTCATAAAAATCAATCAGCACTTCGTTGAGCGGCATATAGCACGTGAGCATCACGCGATGGCCGTCGATCGAATCCGTCTTCCGAATTTCGCCACGGCGATCCATAATCAACTTCATCATCTCGCCCAGATAATCGGTCGGACAGATGATTGTGGCCGTAATCATCGGCTCCTCGATATGCTCGATGTTGCTCATATCAGGCAGATACATCGGGTTATCGATCTCCTTCACATCACCATTCTTGAGCACCACCCGATAAACCACGTTGGGGTATGATGAAATAATATCGAGATTATACTCCCGCCGCAGGCGCTCCATAATGATTTCCATATGTAACAACCCAAGAAAGCCGCATCGGAAGCCAAACCCCAACGCAATGGAGGATTCGGCCTGGAAAGAAAACGAAGCGTCATTAAGGCGCAACTTATCCATACTCGCGCCGAGCTTTTCATAGTCGCTAGTTTCAACGGGATAGATCCCCGAAAAAACCATTGGATGAATTTCCTTAAAACCCGGAAGCGGGTCCTTGGCCGGAAGCTTCGTGAGTGTCAACGTGTCGCCAATCTGGATTTCAGAAGCATCCTTAATATTGGCGATCACATAGCCCACTGCACCTTCACCCAATATTTTGCACTTTTCCAT
>JAOZSZ010000144.1 GCA_029939385.1 Pontiella sp.
CCAGTGCTTTTTTCTTTGCTGGTGCCTTTGTCTTCGCTTTTGCTTTTTTCTTTGCTGCCATTGTAGCCTCCTTGTTTGTACTCCTGATAATTCAAACTGCACATCATCATGATTCAACTGAACTTACATTCACGCAAAGAGCTATTAACGGTCGCCCTTTAAAAAATGTTTATAAGCAGAAAATTCATTTTATGCAAACCGTTTAACTTATAAAAACAAGGGGTAAAAAATTTATGCATCCGATTTTATAACCAAAAAAAACCGGCTGTAAAAAAGCCGGTTTTCGATTCAACTTTAGCCCGCGCTTAAAGTTCCTGTGTAATCTTTTCAACGAGATAAGCCTCGACCGTATCCCCCGCTTCAAAATTCATGAAGTTATCTGGGCGAATCCCGCACTCCTGCCCTTGGCGAACTTCTGCCGCATCATTTTGAAAACGTTTAAGCGAGCCAATTAAGCCCTCAAAGAGAATGTCGCGCCCACGCTTAATACGAATGCTAGCTTTCGCTGTAATACGACCACTCTTAACCATGCAACCCGCAATCTTACTCTTCTTACTAAGCTCGAAGACCTCACGAATTTCTGCCTCACCGATGATCTGCTCACGCAGCTCTGGTTCGAGTAATCCTTTCATCGCGCTGGCAACATCATCAATGAGTTCATAGATAATGCTATAGAGCCTAATCTCAACCCCTTCACGCTTCGCGGCGGCATTCGTTCCATTTTCATTTCCGGTATGAAAACCAAGAATAATCGCATCTGAGGCACTCGCCAACATAACGTCATTCACCGTAATGTTTCCGACAACATTGGAAATAATTCGAAGGTTAACCTTGTCGCTTTTAATTCCTTTTAAGGAATGCTCAAGAGCCTCAATAGAACCTTGAACGTCAGCCTTGATGATCACCTTGAGTTCTTTTTTTTCTTTTTCTCCAGCCGCTCCAAATAAATCATCAAGCGATACCTTTTTCGGAGCAACTCCACCCTGTAACAGAAGAGCTCGTTCCTCCTGTCGCAGTTCTTCAGAAATTTCTTTAGCCTCTCGGTCATTCGCCATCACCTGAAATTCATCGCCTGCGCCCGGCACATTAGTCAACCCGAGAATCTTTACCGCAGTTGATGGCCCCGCCGAACGGACCTTCTTTCCTTGATCACTAATAAGGGCTTTCACGCGCCCCCAACATGAACCACAGATCATGCTGTCACCCAATTTAAGGGTGCCACTTTTTATGAGGATACTGGCCGTCGGCCCCATACCGGGTTCCATCTGAGCCTCGACCACAAATCCATTGGCGGGCTTATCAGGGTTTGCTTTCAATTCAAGCATTTCGGATTCAAGAATAATGCGCTCTAATAGTGCATCGATTCCCTCCCCTGTTGTTGCGCTCACGGGACAGCAACCAATCGCCCCGCCCCAATCCTCGACCATAATTTCATTTTCTTGAAGTTGTTGCTTCAAACGATCTGGATTCGCAGAGCGCAGATCCATTTTATTCATCGCAATAATCAGACAAACCCCCGCCGCCTGTGCATGCTTAATGGCTTCGATCGTCTGCGGCATCACACCATCATCCGCGGCAACCACCAGCACCACGATATCCGTTAGGTTTGCACCACGAGCGCGCATTGCGGTAAAGGCCGCATGACCAGGCGTATCTAGGAATGTAATCTTATGGTCGTTGAGCTCAACCGTATATGCACCAATGTGCTGTGTGATTCCACCGGACTCACCCGTTGCCACACGGGTGTTACGAATATTATCGAGTAATGAGGTTTTGCCGTGGTCAACGTGCCCCATAAAAGTGACAACGGGGGGACGCGAAAGCAAGGTCTCGGGGGAATCGGGAACCTCTTTTGATTTCTGTATCGCACTCTTTTTTGTTTTTGGTTGCGAAGGGAGTGTTTTTTTCTTCTCTTCTTTACGAACTGTAAATCCGTGCTTGGCGCCGATCTCTTTCGCAATCTTCAGATCGATTTCCGCATTAATGGATGCGAAAATATTCATTTTCATTAATTCGGCAATCACCTGATTCGGTTTCATGCGCATCATTTCAGCAAATTCTTTAACGATGACCTTCGGCTTTTTCAGCTCGATGATAAAGGACTCTTCCTCGGGCGGCTCTTTATCGGAGGGCTCTTCGTCGGCTACAGGCTTGACCTCTTCAGTCGCCAGAACCTCTGCCTCTGCATCCGGAGACGAAACGGGGGCAATCTCTTCATTGGAAGCATTTTCCACACGTGCCTCATCAATCGAAGCATATCCCAACTCGTCACAAACTTGCGCAATCTGTTGATCGGTGAGTTCAGCGGTGGGAGTATCGATTGGAATATCAATATCTTGAAGAATTTCGATGAGCTCCTCGGCGGAGACTCCCACATCTTTAGCTACTTCTTGTACCGTTATCATTCTATTATCTCACCATGTTCTTTTGTGTAGGCCACTTCGGCTGCTTTCCAAATACCCTGTGCTTGCGCCTTTGAAATCCCATCAATATCTTCTAAATCGCTCAGATCTGCGGCAAGGATGCCTTCTAATGTCAAGAAGCCGGAGAACACCAAGTATTCAGCAAATTCATCGCCAATACCCTCAACCGTTGCCAGCTTTGTAACCGCCACGGCAACGCGTTCTTCAAAGTCCATGCTCTCTTCATCCTTTTGGATGTCGACGCGCCAACCGGTCAGTTTAGACGTTAATCGTGCATTTTGCCCGCGCTTGCCGATCGCTAAGGAAAGTTGATCCGCCTCGACGGTAACGATGACGGTTTGCGTCTCCTCGTCTGCTTCTACATGCTTCAAGCAAGCGGGTGCCAAAGAATTCGTAATGAACGTGCTAATATCATCGCTCCAGCGAACAATATCAATTTTTTCGCCGGAAAGTTCTCGTACAATATTTTTCACGCGCATACCCCGCATGCCGACGCATGCACCAACGGGATCAACGCGATCGTCGTGAGAAATCACCGCCACCTTACTGCGGTATCCCGCTTCACGGGCAATTCCTTTGATTTCCATGGTTCCATCGTTAATTTCAGAAACCTCTAATTCAAATAAACAACGAACAAAATCGGGATGGTTCCGCGAAAGGACAATTTCTGGCCCGCGTTCGCGTTCACGTACATCCAAGATATAGGCTCGAATGCGTTCGCCAATCTCATATTCCTCTGTTGGGACGCGCTCTTTGGAGGGCATAACAGCCTCCGCGTGGTCAATATCAATAATCACGTCGCTTCGATCAAAACGGGTTACGGTTCCGGTAATGATTTCGCCAACACGATCCTTAAACTCTTCAAAAACGCGCTCTTTTTCTGCCATGCGGATTTTTTGCATGATGGTTTGCTTGGCGGATTGTGCGGCGATACGCCCTAGTTTACGCGGAGTCGATTCAATTTCACTCCCGTCCGATAAGGTTCGGTAAGCTTTAATCTCGAAGGTTTTTCGGTTGATTTCAAGGCGAAGGTGATCTTCATCTCCTTCATCTTTTTCGGAGGCACTCTGCAAAGCGGCTTCGATCGCCAGAATGATTACCTCGCGCTCAACGCTTCGCTCACTTTCCATATATTCAACAACGGCTTTCAATTCCGCAGGATTCATCCCGAACCTCCCTCACTCAAAATATCAACATTCAAATCATCGGCGCCTTAGAAAACAAAAGAGCGGGCAGGGCCCACTCTTAATCAAAGCCGAAGCTATCAACAAGTCGGGGGAAACTACCCCTCTTCCCCTAACCCGTCAAGTGACAATTCTGTGAAATTCTTGCCTAAACAAACCCAAAAAGTCCGCCCCAAAAAAAGGAACGGACCTTCGGTTTCTCACGCTTAAATCTATTTTGCCGGAGTCAGCGTTGCTTGCCCCGAAGTGTCTGGCGCAAGAATTTCAATAGGCTCGGCTAATCCAACGGGACTCCCATTGGCGGTTTCAACATCATCCGCCTGAAGGGCAGCAATTGCGGCCTGCGCACCCTCAGCGATGGCCTGATAGTAACGAACGAGAACCTCCTCAAAGAGCACATCAATTGCAGCCATCTTCTCGATCGTCGCATCGATCGCATCTTTATTATGAAGTACATCATCTCCAAGATCCGCCACCTTCACCGCATTTACAGCACTCATCACCTTGGCGGCCTCGGAGCTTCCTTGTATCGTATTAAGCTGAGCCACGGCTTCTTTGAGTTGCTTTTGTAAAACAATGAGGGCTTCAGCTTGCTTGTTCCCCATTTCGAGAGAGGCCATAGAAGATTGTTTTAAAACAACAATCGAAGCTTCGTGGGCTTTGGATTGGTCAAGATAGTTGCGATCGCTCTCCTTTATCAAATTCTTCACTTGCGATGAAGTGGTGCATCCTGAAACCAACAGCAGTACTCCCAACATATAAATGATAGTGGCTTTTCCCATCTGTATTCTCCCAATAGTTTAAACGCTTTTTCTAATTCGCCTAAATGCTAAATCCAGCAGTGAGCGCCGTCAATTCTTTTCAGCAACTCCGAAAAAACCATTTTCCTAATCACCCCAGAGTATCCTCCAAAAAATACTTCCCCCTTTTCCCTATTGCGCGAACAGGGCGTTTCGTGTATCACCGTCCGCATTATGGAAAAAACGAAGAGTAAAAGAATT
>JAOZSZ010000330.1 GCA_029939385.1 Pontiella sp.
AGGATGAAGTTTCCATTTTAATCAACATTCCTAAAGGGGGATAAACGCACTTAATGAATATTTAATCTATAAGCTGGGTGACGGGCTATAGAAAATCTTCATGTTCGTATCTAAAGGTTTCAAAATCTTCATTGTAGAGTTCTTCAATAAGGGCTTTTGATTCGGGGCAATAGCAGGTTGTGTAGCTTGGGTGGGCCGTTGGGTTTAGTTGAGGGACTTCCCCGTGTTCTATTCCTAAATGCTTAAGGATGATTGCCGTATCCTCATTGATGGCTTCAACCTTGCCTATATAGTCGAACTCAATATTTTCCGTCCAACGCACTTGCGGATTACACTGGCTGAGACCTTTCCGATTGTAGAGTCCGATCGCTTCAAATCCGTTGTTCTTAAAGTTTTGGTAGAAGTCGAGGAATGAGATTGTTGGATCGACTTTTCGTTTCTTTATTCGCTTCATATAATAAAAAAGTGATACCGCCCGCGCATATGGATTCCGAACAAAAGTAAACTTGTAGGCGGATTCGTTAAAAACTTTTGAAATGTATTTTTTCTTTACCAGCTGGGCATAATCCATGTGGCAAAAGGTGACGGGTCCGCAGTTTGTAAAACGATGTTTGGCCAGATGCAGTGACTTGAGTTTCGGGGCGTCCAGTAATTCGAAAATGCTGCTTCCCGCACTTTTTGGGATCCATACGAAAACTGAATCAGGCCGATCCTTTAGCCGGGTGTATTCTCTCTTCTGGGGAATGCCGGTGTAGTCAAATAGGGCACTTGCGGCAAGGCGGATCTTTTTACTCATAATTACCTAATAAAGGAGTGATAAATATTTAATCAATCGGCGTTGTTCTAATGATGTAGCGAGGATGTTACATGACTTTGTCGTAGATGCGAACAACGTATTCACCCACGAGGGCGATGCCGAAGGCACCGAGTGCTGTTAGCAGGCCTAGTATTCCAAGTAGCCGGACGGGTTCCTTCGAAAAAGCTGAGAACGCTGTCGATCGCATATTTTAGCAGATGCTTGAACCTTTGCTCGGGCGCACCGGCGGAGTGGTCGTCGTGAGCATAGTCCACGAAGCCTTGCTGGAAGCCGACTCAACTATAGAGTCTAGGAAGAAAGCGGTTGCGTTCGGATAACCGATTTATTTCATCCACGGTAGCGCGGTCGAGCAGGGAGAAGACGCCCAATGTTAGGCGGAATGGGGAAGTCGATGGTATAGCGAAAGATCTTGTTGGAAATCTCGAATCCAATACGCCGCAATCCGTCTTCCGCTCGTTGGGTGCGCATGGTTTTGACTATCTTGCCGATGCCCTCTTCCTCGTTGTAGGCTAGGGATGGGGCTCGTGGTCATTATCTATTCCTCAATAAGAGGATTTCGTGTCTTGAGTTTGCCGAA